>JBDSAR010000050.1:0-1998 GCA_039922035.1 Chthoniobacteraceae bacterium | reverse complement strand
ATTGTCGAGAGCGATGAGATCGATCGTCTGAACATCCTCCGCGCGACGCACGAGGCGATGCGCCGGGCCGTCGCGAAGCTGAAGCCGCAGCCGGAGCACGTGCTCATTGATGGCCTGCCCGTGCGCCCATTTTTCATCGAGCAGACCGCGCTCGTGGGCGGCGATGGCCTGAGCTTCAGCATCGCTGCCGCGAGCATCATCGCGAAGGTCACGCGCGACCGCATCATGCGCGAGCACTGCGCAAGATTTCCCGGCTACGATTTTGCCCGACACAAGGGCTACGGCACGCCACAACACCTCGCAGCACTCAAGCAGCATGGGCCTTGTCCAATCCATCGCCGGTCTTTTCTCCCGGTCCGCCAGGCGGAACTCGGGCTCTGACCCACGTCACGCGCTCGGCCGGCGCGGCGAAAAGCTCGCGGAAAAATATCTCCGCAAGCACGGCTGCAAAATTCTTTACCGCAATTTCCGCGCGAAGGGCGGGGGAGAGGTGGACCTCGTCTGCCGCGACATCGCGGAGAAGACACTCGTCTTTGCCGAAGTAAAAACGCGCACCAGCGACGAAGGCGGACGCCCCGCCGACGCCGTGAATTTTGCAAAGGAAGCGCTCATCGCCCGCGGCGCGCGTGCATGGCTGAAGCTGCTGGATCGGCCGGAGGTGAATTTCCGCTTCGACATCGTCGAAGTCGTCATCGGTGCGGGGAAGCCGCGCATCAACGTGATCAAGAGCGCATTCATCCTGCCCGAGGAACGGCACTGACGGCAGGGATGCGGGACAGCATCCGGGCACCCTGCCGCCAGCGGTTACGGTGCCGGGCTAAAGTGGTTCGCCCGGCTTCTTCGGCTGGTCGCCTTTCTTCTCCTTCTCGGATTGCTTCCGGGTTTCGTTGAATGCCCTCGATGCCTCCTCGAGGGCGCGCTGCGCATTTTTCACCGCTCCCTCGGTCTCACGCTTTGCGCGTTCCATTGCCTCGGATGCCTCGCGCCGTGCGTGGTCGATTTGCTTGCGGAGATTTTCGACCTGTTCCTTCGGGAGCTTCGATTCATCGAGGACCCGCTGCAGTTTCTCGATCTGCCCCTTGAGCATCTGCTCCGGCGATCCGCTGAGCCACTCTTGCTTTTCCACGACTACACCGGGGTGCTTTTCCTTCAATTGCCGGAGCTTGTCCTGCATTCCTTCGAGGTGCTTTTCCAGTTCGGGCCGCTTCTCCTTGAACTGTTGCAACTGCTGCTCGAACGCCTTTCCCATGCCCGGCGCGGGGACTGGCAAATTGAAGACGCCCGGGTGATTCCCGAACCACTGCATTGCGCCGCCCTCGCCTTGTTCGATCTCATGTTCGATGAGCGTGACGGTCGCATTCTTCCGCTCACCCTTGCGGAGATAGGTGAGCTTCACGCTGTCTCCGGGCTGCTTCATCGCGATCAATTTCCTGAGCTGCGAAGGCTCCACCAGGATCTGTTCGTCGAAGCGCAGCAGGATGTCGTTTGGCTGCAGGCCGGCCTTCGCCGCAGGACCGTCGGGTGCGACGTGATTGATCGCCACGCCTTCGCCCGGCTCGATCGGGAGTTGCGCGCGCGCGACCTCCGGCACCGGCTCCATCGCGATGCCGAGCCACGGGCCTTTCTCGCGCTTGCCCTGTCCGGGCTTCACGAAGCCCTTGCCACCGAAGCCGGCAGCGCCTCCCGCCTTCGCGCCATCACCCTCCTTCCCGAAGTTGAGCACGTTGTTCTTTCCGTCGCCGAGCTTGAAGGTGCGCGTCTCCTTCTTGCCGTTGATGTCGATCGTAATCGTCGCCGTGCCATCGGCAGCGACGACGGACGAGGACGAACTCTTCTTCTCAGACTTCTCCGCCTTTTCGATTTTCTGCGCCTCGTTCTTTTCCTCCGCCTTCTTATCTTCGGCGCTGGAGAAAGGCACCGCGACGAGCAACGCGGCGATGGAGTGGATGAGGATGGTGTGTTTCATGATGGGGTTTTCGGTTGGTGGTTCTTCAGTAA
>JBDSAR010000049.1:0-1699 GCA_039922035.1 Chthoniobacteraceae bacterium | reverse complement strand
TCCGTCACATCGCGCTGCGTCACGACAACCGCGCCGCGCATCCGCCGCGCCTCTCGCACGTAGATCTGATACGGCCAGTTTCCGTTGTCGGCAAACTCCTCCTTGTGCAGCCCGTATTGCTGCATTTCCACGCGCAATTTCTCCGACACGGCATCGTCGGTCGCGAGAAAGTGCAGCAGGCCGAGCGTGTAGTCCGTGTGGTCGGCGACGATGCGTTCGCGCTTGGCGTAGTCGCCATCGGGATAGTCAAACTGTCCGCCGAAGTGCCCGATGGAAATGATCGCGGCCTGCTTGTTGTTCACCTCCTTCTTGTCCTTCCGGCCCGGCGCGTGCGTGTAGAGGTCGAGGATGTCCGTGAGCTTCACGTCCTTGCCGTCCGCGGCCATTTCGCGCAGCCAGTTTTCGAGGAGGCGGAAGCGCGAGCGGTCGTAATGCTTCGGCGGTGGAATCGGCACGCGCGTCGCGGGATCGTTGCTGAAAGTCAGCCGCCAGTTGTAATTCATCACGCACTTGTCGCCGTCGCCCTCGTGAAAATCGCGCGCCCAGCCGCTGATGCCCGGCAGCAGTTTGCCCGCCTCATCCACCGTCGCCGCCTTGCGCGGCGGATCAAATGAGATGCCCGCCTTTTCCTCGCCAAACTCCGCGCGCGACTCGCGCCCCCACGTGTAGCTCACGCCCGCGCGCGCCATCACGTCCCCTTCGTAGCCTGCATCCACGAAAATCTTCGCGGCAATTACCGAGCCATTGCTCAGGGTGATGCTGCGGATGCGCGCGCCGTCCTTCTCCACTTTCTCCACGCGCACGCCGAAGCGCACCGGCACTTTTGCCTCCGCCAGCATGTCGTTGAAAACCTTCTCCGCGACGTGCGACTCGAAGTAATACGCTGGCTCCCACTTCGCGTAGTGCCGCCCGATGCGCTCATACACCTCGCGCGCGATGCCGCCGAAAGTCCACTTCAGCATGTGCTCGGTCTCGGCGGTGTTCAGCCCGCTCGTATTCAGCCCGCCGACATGCTTCGTCGGCTCGATGAGCAGCACGCTCGCGCCTTCGCGCGCCGCGGCGATGGCCGCCGCAATGCCGCACGGCACGCCGCCATAGACGACCACATCGAAGCTGTCTGCCTCCGCGGCGGCGGATGTGAATGCGGGCAGCGCGGCAACAGCGAGCGCGGCTCCGGTGCTGGCGAGGAAAGTGCGGCGGTTCATTTTTCGAGGGGAGGCAGCTTGTCGCTGATCGGGCTTTCGCCGCGAAGCAATTTCCCGCCAGCGCCGGTCAGCCGGAGATAGAAGTCCGACGGCAGTCCTTCGTAAGTGACAAACTTCGTCTCACCCGTGTTCGGCACATCGTTCGTGCATTCGAAAATCGCGGTGGCCTCGTCCACTTCGTCAAACATCGCGACGTAGATCATCTCCGCGCCCGCGCGTTTCGCCGCGGTGAATTGCGACCAGAGAAACTCGCCCTTGCGCCGCGGGATCGCGTTGAGCGGACCGCCGTGCATGTTGGCCCAACTGAATCCCGGAAAGACGACGGGCAGGTAGTCGAGCTTCGCCTGCGCGCACCACGCGAGATCGGGCTTCAGGAATTTCTCCTCGTGTCGCGCGACGCCCGCCGCGTCGCGGTAGCGCCCGACGGTCCACGGGCTCACGACATCGGCGAGCTTCAGCACCTCGTGCAGCGCGGGATCGGCGGCCGCGTCGTT
>JBDSAR010000048.1:0-1639 GCA_039922035.1 Chthoniobacteraceae bacterium | reverse complement strand
CAGGACAAGTGGATCACGGAGGCTGCGGAGGATCTCATCGCGAAAAAAGGCGCGGCGCTCGTGCTCGTCGGCTATCGCCAGCCGGCGGCGGTGCAGGCGCTCGTGCATTCGATCAATGCGGCGCTCGGTGCGCTCGGAACGATGGTCGTGGGTCGCAAGACTTCGAGCAAGCCGGTCACGAGCATCGCGGATCTCTCGAAAGGCATGGCGGCGGGGAACGTCAGGACGCTCTTTATCCTCGGCGGCAATCCGGCGTTCAACGCGCCCGCGGATCTGAAATTTGCCAGTCAGCTTGCCAACGTGAAGGCCGTCATCCGGCACGGTCTGCACGAGGACGAGACGACTCTCGCGGTGAAGGACGGCAAGCAGAACTGGCATGTGCCCGCCGCGCATTATCTTGAGGCTTGGGGCGACGGACGCGCGAGCGACAACAGCATCCTCTCGCAGCAGCCGATGATCCTGCCGCTCTACGGCGGATGGTCGGAGATTCAGATTCTCAATTTCATCCTCACCGGAAAAAAGAGCGAAGGGCTCGACCTCGTGCAGGATACCTTCAAGCAGATTGCACGTGGAATTGACGCGGAGTCGTGGGCGAAGTTTTTGCATGATGGTTTCCTCGGGGGCAGCCAGGCAAAGCCCGAGCCTCTCGCGTTCAACGCGGCGGGTGCTGCCGAACTGGCCGCTGGACACAAATCCGGCGAAGGCATCGAAATCGTCTTTGCGCCTTGCGCGAAAGTGGACGACGGCCGCAATGCGAACAACGGCTGGCTGCAGGAACTTCCTGATCCGATCACGAAGCTGACTTGGGACAACGCCGCGCTCGTCAGTCCCGCAATGGCCGAGAAACTCGGTCTCACGCAGGATCAGAAAAACGGACTGTTTGTGTCCTGGCTTCGCATCGAAGTGAATGGCGGCGTGCTCGAAATTCCCGCGATGGTCGCGCCGGGGCATGCGGATGACAGCATCACGATCGCGCTCGGCTACGGTCGCACGTTTGAGGGACGCGTCGGTGGACATGAAGGCAACTACATGTCGCACGGCGGATGGGGCGCGAAGAAGAGCGGTGTGGGCTTCAATGCCTACAAGCTGCGCACGCTTGCCGCCCACTACATCGCCAGCGGCGCGAAAGTCTCGAAAGTTCCCGGCGAAAAATACATTCTTGCGGTCACACAGGAGCACGGCGCGCTCGAAGGTCGCGGTGCGGATGTCATTCGCGAGGCGACCTCGGAGACGCACAAGCACGAGCCCGGTTTTGCCAAGGATCAGCACTGGCTCCACGAGCGCGGCGCGATGGACGCCGAGGCGGAGAAGCGCGACAAGAAAGGCTATCCGATTCCGCAGAGCGCCTACTCGCATCCTGAACTGAAGGACAAGAATCACCAGTGGGGCATGGCGGTGGATCTCAGCATTTGCACCGGCTGCTCCGCGTGCATGATCGCCTGCCAGAGCGAGAACAATATCCCGGTCGTCGGCAAGGAACAGGTCGCGGAAGGTCGCGAGATGCACTGGATTCGCATGGATCGTTACTTTGTGACGAACATGAACGACCGCGAGGAGAAGATCGGCGGCACGCATTTGGCCAACGTCAACGAGCCGCGCATGGTCATGCAGCCGATGCCCTGCCAGCACTGCGAGAACG
>JBDSAR010000047.1:0-9836 GCA_039922035.1 Chthoniobacteraceae bacterium | reverse complement strand
ACCTGATCATTCGCAACATCACCGCGACCCACGTCGACAACGACGGCTACAATATCCACGGCCATTGCGAAGACGTGCTCTTCGAAAACATTCAGGCCATCGAGTGCGGCGACGACGGCATCAGCGCGCACGAGTCGGCGGAGTATCGCGTGGACGGGCTCGTCTCGATCGGCAACAGCACGGGGATCACCGACACCGTCGCGGCGCACACGAGCTACCACCGCGTCTTCATCGCGGACTGCCACGGCTACGATTTGTTCTTCCTCGACAGCGGGCGTTACAAACTCACGAACGCCGTCGTGCTATCGTCGTCGCAAAATCCGTTCGTGCTGACGGGGCGCGACGGCCAGCGCGCCGAGATGACTTTGGAAAATGTGCTCATCCGGCGCATCGGCGCTGCGAAAAATGCGGAGGTCACGAAAACAGCGGCGCTTGATGCGAGGCGCGTGACGTTTGAAAATCTCGATCTCACCGCGCGCGGCGAGGTGAAGTTTGAAAACTGCATCGTGAACGGCAAGCCGATGCCCGAAGGCTCGCCGGCCGTCGGCGCGGATCGAGCGAGGCTCATCGGGGAACTTGTGCCGGCAGAGTACCGGAAGCAATTTGCGCTGCCGTGAACCGGAGTGCTGGAAATGTCGTTTTGAATCTTGCCATCCGGATGGCACCCGGAATACGAAAGAACACTGCCATGAAATCCAACCGCATCTTCCTCACCTCCCTTATTCTCGCCCCGATTCTCACCCTCACCTCGTGTGAGTCCACCACGGGCACGGGCGCTCTCGTCGGTGCCGGTGCAGGTGCAGCCCTGGGCGCTGCGCTCGGTGGTGGCAGGGCGGAGAATATCGCCGCAGGCGCAATCCTCGGTGCCGGCACGGGTGCTCTGGCCGGTCACTTGATCGGTCGCGCAGATGAGCGTGGCTACTATCAGGGCCGTCAGCTTCCGTACGCGCGTTCGGCCGGCCGCGGTGTCGTGGAGAGCCCATACCGCCCGCACAATCTGATCAGTGTCGGGGGAATCCCGCACGGCGCGGTGGTCGAGGATCCGACCACGGGCCGGTATTTCATCCGCCCGTAAGCGGCGAAATGGGGCGCCGGTTTTCTGCCGGCGGAATCTGAAAGTTGCATGTTGCGATTTCGGCGAGGCGATTGACGCGCCGGGGCGGGTGATTTAGCGTGCGCGCCCTTTTTATGAAAACCAAAGGCTTCACGCTCTACGACACGACGCTCCGCGATGGCACGCAAGGCACGGGCATTTCGTTCTCGGTCGTGGACAAGATTCGCGTAGCGCAGAAGCTGGACGCGTTTGGGATCGATTACATCGAGGGCGGTTGGCCGGGGAGCAATCCGAAGGACATCGAGTTTTTCCGCGAGGCAAAAAAGCAGCGGTGGAAGCACGCGAGGATCACGGCCTTTGGGATGACGCGTGCGAAGAACACGCCGGTGGCAAAGGATGCGCAGGTGAAGACGTTGCTCGATGCGGAGACGCCGGCGGTGACGATTTTCGGCAAAAGCTGGGCGCTGCACGTCGAGCATGTGCTGCGTGTTTCCGCGGACGAGAACCGGCGGATGATCGGTGACACTGTCGCGTTTTTGAAGAAGCGCGACCGCGAGGTGATCTACGATGCGGAGCATTTCTTCGACGGCGCGAAGGACGACTGGGAGCATGCGCTGCTCACGCTCGAAGCGGCGGTGGATGGCGGCGCGGATCTCATCGTGCTGTGCGACACGAACGGCGGTTCGCTGCCCGAGGAAGTCGCGGACATGACGGCGCGCGTGATCTCGCGTCTCGGCAAGGCGGTCGGCATCCACACGCACAATGATTCCGGGGTGGGCGTGGCAAATGCGCTCGCAGCGGTTCGTGCCGGCGCGGTGCAGGTGCAGGGGACGATCAACGGCTATGGGGAGCGGGTGGGGAACTGCGATCTCGTGAGCGTGATCCCGACGCTGCAGCTCAAGATGGGCATGCCCGTCGTGCCGAAGCTGGAGAATTTGCGCGACTTGTCGCACTTCGTCGCGGAACTCGCGAACGTGGTGCCGAACATCCGCGCGCCGTACGTCGGCGGCGCGGCATTCACGCACAAGGGCGGCACGCACGTGAACGCGGTGCAGAAACTCACGCGCACTTACGAACATGTGGATCCGGCGCTGGTCGGCAGCCACCGCACGATCGTGGTGAGCGAACTCAGCGGCCAGAGCAACGTGCTGATGCGGGCCGAGGCGCTTGGTTTCACTTTTGAAAAAGGCGCGCCGGAGGTGAAGGAAATCCTCGCGAGTGTGAAGCGGCTCGAAAACGAGGGCTACGAATTCGAGGCGGCGGAGGGCAGTTTCGAGCTGCTGATCCGCAAGCATCTCGGAAAGCACCAGCCGCTCTTTGCACTGCGGGAATACCACTGCTCGTTCCGCCGCACCGCGGACGGGGAGTGGGACAAATGCGAGGCGACGGTGAAGCTGAGTGTGAAGGGCGAGGACGCGTATGTGGTCGCCGAGGGCGACGGCCCCGTGAACGCGCTCGACGCCGCTTTGCGGAAAGCGCTCGCGCCTTTCTACCCGAAGATCGCCGGCATCCAGCTCGAGGATTACAAGGTGCGGATCATCAACGGCCAGCAGGGCACCGGCGCGCGCACGCGCGTGCTCATCACGAGCACGGATGGCAAGGACTCTTGGGGCACCGTCGGCGCGAGCGACAACATCATCCAGGCGAGCTGGCTCGCGCTGGTGGACAGCTTCGAATACAAGCTGGGCCGGAAGTAGCCGCGGGAGATTCACAAAAGGCGGCTTGACGTTGCAGGTGCGACTCCAGCAAATACGCCGCTTCGCGCCGGGGTCCTCCCGCTGCGCGCCAAATCCATCATGAAGTTCAGCATCTTTTCCCAAGGCCTTCTCGGCATCGTCGCACTCATCATCGCGCAGTTTGCGGCGCTCGCGCAGGACGCCCCGAACATGCCGCTGGTAAAATCCATCGAGGTCCAGTTCATCGGGCCTCAGACGGTGTCGAAGGAAAAGATCGTCGCCAACATGCGCACGCGTGTGGGCCGTCCGTATTCGCCGCGCGTGACGGAGGAGGATGTGCGCAATCTTTACTCGACCGGCAACCTGACGAACGTCCGCATGTTCGGCGAGACGCAGGGTGATGGCGTGAAAGTGATCGTCGTCGTGGCGACGAAGAGCACGCTTGCGGAGGTCGTCATCAACGGCAACACGAAGGTGAAGACCTCGAAGCTGCGCGACGAGATTTCCTCCAAGCCTGGCAACCCGGTGAGCGAATCCACGCTGGAGGCGGACAAGCAAAAAATCATCGAGTATTATCAAGGCAAGGGCTTCGGCGATGTGGACGTGCGTTATCGCACGGAGAATGTCGGCAAACAAGGCTCGGTGCGCGCGGTGTTCGACGTATCTGAGGGTGCCAAGGCCAAAATTGATCACGTGCATTTCGCAGGGAACAGCGCTTTGAAGCGTTCGGAACTTCTGAAAGTCGTGAAGACCAAGCCGAAGGGCATCATGAACCTCCTCTCCTCGACGGCGGGCAAGCTGAACACGGACCAGCTTCAGGAGGATGCGCGCACGATTCGCGAGCTTTATCAGAGCAAGGGCTACATCAATGCCGATGTGCGCAAGCCGGTCGTCACGCGCAGCGGCGACAAGGTGGATGTCACTTTCCAAATCACCGAGGGCCCGCAGTCCCACGTCGGCCGGGTATCCGTGTCCGGAGCGCGCGTGTTTGCGGCCGATGAAATTACGCAAAAGCTGACGCTGAAGCCCGGCGCGATTTACTCGCCGCAGGCGCTGGCGGCGGATCGCAAGGTCATCAGCGACATGTATGGTGCGAAGGGCTACCTCGAACTCGCGGTGAGCCCGGCGCCGGTGCCCGTCGGCGGGGGCAATGTGGACGTGAATTTCCGCATAGATGAAGGCGTGCAGTATTACGTGGACAAGGTGAACATCTCCGGCAACACGCGGACAAAGGACAAGGTCATCCGCCGCGAACTCGCCCTCGCGCCGGGCGACCTTTTCAACACCGTGCGCATGGACGCGAGCAAGGCGCGGCTCGAGGGACTGCAATATTTCTCCCGCACCGAGGTGCGTCCCGCGGAGCCGCTCATCTCGGTGCCCGGGCGCCGCGACCTGAATGTGGACGTCGCGGAGAAACAGACCGGCTCGTTCAATTTCGGCGCGGGCTTCAGCTCGGTGGACAGCCTGCTCGGGTTCGTCGAACTGACGCAGGGAAATTTCGACCTTATGAACTGGCCGAAGCTCACGGGCGGCGGTCAGAAATTCCGCACGCGGATCCAGTACGGCTCGCAGCGCAAAGACTTCATCATCAGTCTCACCGAACCGTATTTTCTCGACCGCAAGCTCTCGCTGGGCGGCGAGGCCTACTACCGCGATGCGAGCTACACGAGCAGCGTGTACAATGAGCGGCGCTACGGCGGCGACATCTTCCTGCGGCACCCGATCAACGACTTCATGGCTGTGCGCCTCGAATACAGGCTGGAGGAAATCGAGCTGCACAGCTTTTCATCCGTGCTTCCGGCGACGTCCGAGTTCCGCAAGGATGCGCAACCGGTGCTGAAAAGCCAGATCAGCGCCAGCCTCACCTACGACTCGCGCAACCGCGTGTATCTGCCCAGCAGCGGCTGGCGTGCAGATGCCCAGATTTACGCTGCCGGGGGATTCCTCGGCGGCAACGAGAGTATCTATGGTTTCGACCTTTCCGCGTCGAAATACATCGGCCTGCCGGGGGACACGATCCTGTCGTTCGAAGGCGAAGTCGCCAGTGTGGACAACTGGTCGGGTGGAAACCGCGTGCCTGTCTATGACCGCCTCTACCTCGGTGGCGCGAACAGCCTGCGCGGCTTCCGTTACCGTGATGTCGGTCCGAAGGACGCCTTTGGCGAGCCCATCGGTGGCCAGACTCTCGCACGCTTCACGGCGGAGTACACCATCCCGATCATCGAGAAAGTGCGCGCGGCACTTTTCTATGACGTCGGCTTCGTGAGCAGCGGATCCTACCGATTTTCCGCGAAGAAAGATCCCAATGGTTCCGGCGGCCTGAACAGCAACTATGGCATCGGCCTCCTGCTGGAGATTCCCTCCATCGGACCGATCCGGATTGATTACGGCATCCCGCTCCAGTCGGATCCGTTCAACAAGGGCAACGGAAAATTTCAGTTCAATATCGGCTACAAATATTGAGCATCCCCGCGCATCGCGGGTCAAACCATCGCTTTTTACATGAAAAAACACCTGATCATCCCTCTCCTGTCCCTCGTATTCTCGCTCGCCTTTGCGGGCACTGCCTCCGCCGAACTGAAGATCGGGACGGTGGACATGAAGAAACTCTTTGAGTCCTTCTGGCGGACCAAGGAGGCGGAGACGAAGATGAGTGAGATGCGTGCCGTCCTGAAACGAGACCTCGATGAGCGTGTGGAGAAGCGCAAGGAACTTCAGGATTTGATCGAAAAGCTGAACGACGACATCAAGAAGCCTGAGCTGAGTAAGGACACCGCGGCAAAGAAGATGAAGGAGCGCGATGACAAGATTGGCGAGTGGCAGACGATGATGCGCGAACTCCAGCAGTATCAGGCCGAGAAGGACAAGCAGGTCACGGATCAGACGCTGCGCATCCGCAACGGCATCGTGGAAGAGATCCTGAAAGTGGTGAATGAGAAGACGCAGGCGGAGAACTTTGACCTCGTGTTCGACACCTCGGGAAACAGCATCAACAATGTCCCGGTGGTCATTTCTGCAAAGCCCAGCTATGATTTCACCAAGGACGTCATCGAAAAGCTGAACGCAAGCCGGCCGAAGTCCGCCGCCGCCGAGGCACCCGCGGAAAAGCCCGCGGAAAAACCTGCCGATAAGAAGGGCAAGAAGTAATCCACGCCGTGGAGATTACCGTTTTGGAGCTGGCCGCCCTCGTTGGCGGCCAGCTTGCTTCCGGGGCTGATGGCTCGGCGAAAATTTCCGGCGCCGCCGCGCTGGCGGAGGCATTGCCCGGCGAGGTGACCTTTTTCGGAAATCCGAAGTATCTTCCGAAGCTGCGTGCATCCACGGCCACGGCCGTGCTGGTCCCGCTCGCGTTCGCCGAGGAGGTGCCGGCGCTCTGCATCCGCTGCGAAAATCCGACGCTCGCCTTTTCCAAAGCCGTCGAAAAATTCGCGCCGCCGCCGGTGCATTTTCCAGCGGGCGTGCATCCGACCGCGGTCATCGCGCCGGGCGTGCGGATCGGTGCAGGCGTGAGCATCCAGCCGTACGTGGTCATTGAGGAAGGCGTGTCCATCGGACCGGGAACCGTCGTCGGTGCGCACAGCTACATCGGGCACGAGGCGCAGATTGGCGGCGACTGCCTGATTCATCCGCGGGTGAGCATCGGCTTTCGCTGCCAGATTGGCAGCCGTGTCATCCTGCACAGCGGCGCGGTGCTCGGCGGCGATGGCTTTGGCTTCGAGTTGCACGAGGGACGCTACGTGAAGATCTCGCAGACCGGCATCGTGCAGGTGGATGACGACGTCGAGGTCGGCGCAAACAGCACGATCGATCGCGCACGCTTCGGCAGGACGTGGATTGGGGAGGGGACGAAGATTGATAACCTCGTCCAGATCGGGCACAACGCGGTGATCGGAAAGCACTGCATCCTGTGCGGTCTGGTCGGTGTCGCAGGCAGCACGAAGATTGGCGATTACGTGACCCTCGCGGGCCAGGTCGGGACGGTCGGGCATGTGGAAATTGCGGACGGCGTGATCGTCGGCGCACAGTCCGGAGTGAGCAAGACCCTGCTGGTGAAGCAGACCTACATCGGCAGCCCTGCGCTCCCGGCGCGCGAGTGGAAGGATCAGACAGCCCAAATTCATAGCCTACGTAAACTCCGTGCGCGCGTAGTAAATTTGGAGCAGCTTTTGGGCGAGCCGGAAAAATCTGTTCCGCCCATCGTGTAGTCGTTTGCGCGGGGGGGTGAACACGCGCGTGGATTGCGTGTCAAACGCACGGACATGAGCACGCAAAAAAAGCACCGCAGACCTTCCATCCGACCGCCGGCGCGGGGAGCGGCGAAACCCGGCAGTCGCGCGCGGAAGCGCCATCTTGCGACCGTGCGCACCCCGGTCCAGAGGCAGTTTGAGTTTGCGTCGGACGGCCGCTTCTTCGATCTCCGCGCGATCTTCGACAAGGTCAACGCGCGCTATTTTCGCAACCGCCTCCGCAACTACACCATCGCGTGGGGGCAGCGCCGCCGCGAACGGCCGCGAACCTGCATCGTCTTCGGCAGCATCCAAGAGGAGGATCGGATGATCCGCATTCATCCGCTGCTCGACCGCCAGTTTGTGCCGCAGTGGTACCTCGAATACGTCGTCTTTCACGAGATGCTGCACGCCTTTGTGCCGGACCGGCACGACAGCGCGGGCCGCCGGATCGTGCATCATCCGGGCTTTGTCGAAAGGGAACGGCGCTTCCGCCATTATCGCCGTTCGATCGAATGGGAGCAGGACAATCTCGGACGATTTCTGCGGTGACGCGCCCTTCCGGGCCGCGGATTTTTCCGCCGTCCACATTGTCCCATATGAATTCCACGTGGCATTTCGCGGCAGTCCTTTTCTGTTCCCACACACCGCGCGTTTCGCTAAACAGCACGGTTCCTCAATGAAAACCCCGGCCATACTCCGCATCCTCCTCCTGATCGGTGCCACCGCACTTGCGGCTTGCACCGGCGTGGCCAACAAGACGCGGTTCGCCAATGCGCGGAGTGGCGCGTCCCTGGCGACCAAGGCACAGCGCAGCATCAGCACCTCGCCCGCGCGCCACATGTATGTCCGCACGACGGCCTATCATCATTCCGAGCCGGGCGGGCGGGTCACCGCCGTCGGCGGCTACCTGAAGCCCACGCACAGCGCCGCGGCGGACTGGAGCTGGCTGCCGGCGGGCACTCGCTTCCGCATCGTTTCCACGGGCGATGAATACGTGGTGGAGGACTACGGCAGCGCGCTGGTGGGAAGGTACACGATCGACCTCTACAAAAGCACCCGTGCTGAGATGAACGTATGGGGTGTGCGCTACGTGGACATCGAGATTCTGCAACTCGGCAGTTACCCCGTCAGCCTCGCTGTGCTCACGCCGCGGCAGAAATATCCGCACGTTCGCGCGATGGTCGCGGGGCTTCAGAAAAGAGTCCGCGGCTAGGCTCCGGCACGATCTCCGTGGCAGCCAACGCCCGCTCCACTGCACACCGCCTGCTCGCGGACTGGGAGCAGAAGCGCCCGCACGCCGACGAATTGCTGCACGAAAAACTCGCCGTATCGAAGCTCGCCGATCGCGATCGCGCGCTGGTCACCGAGCTTTTCTACGGCGTGCTGCGCAGGCTGAGCGAACTCGACTTCCTCATCGCGCGCCTGCGCAACGGCGAAGTGGACGACGACACCCGCGCCGTGCTGCGCCTCGGGCTCTACCAGCTTTTCCACACGCGCATGCCGGCCTTTGCCATCGTGAAGGAGACCGTCTCGCTCTCGCGTCGCGCGGGCGGTCTCGTGAACGCAATCCTGCGCCGCGCCGATCGGGAGCGCGATTCGTTGCTCGCCGCACTCGCCGCCGCACCGCTCGCCGTCCGCACGAGCCATCCCGATTTTCTGCTGGAAAAATGGACGGCGAATTTCGGTGCCGAAGCCACGCTCGCGCTCGCCGAATGGAACAACACTCCCGCGCCAGTCCTCCTCCGCGCGAACACCATCCGCATCACGCGCGACGAACTTCTCGCGTCGCTTCCCGGCGCGGAGGCTCACGCGTTTCATCCGCTCGCGTTGCGCGCCCCGCGCATTCCGACTGAATGGCTCGAACGCGGTCTCTGCTACGTGCAGGATCCCAGCACCCTCGCCGCGTGCGACATGCTCGATCCACAGCCCGGCGAAACAATCCTCGACGCCTGCGCCGCGCCCGGTGGCAAGACGACCGCGCTCGCCGCGCTCATGCGCAATGAAGGCATGATCATCGCCGCCGACCTGTGGGAAAGCCGCGTCGCGCGCCTGCGCGAAAATTGCGAGCGCCTCGGCACGCGCAACGTCCGCGCGCTCGTCCTCGACACGATGAAGGAATCCGACGAACTCCAGCCGCGCAGTTTTGATCGCATCCTCGTGGACGCGCCGTGCAGCAATACCGGCGTCATCCGCCGCCGCGTGGACGTGCGCTGGCGGTTGAGCGAGGAGGATTTTCTCCGCATGCCCGCGCAACAGCTCGCGCTTCTGCGCCGCTGCGCCGGGCTTTTGAAAAGCGGCGGCACGCTCGTGTATTCGACATGCTCGCTGGAGCCGGAGGAAAACGAGCAAGTCGCCGACGAAGCCGCGCGCACGATCCCCGGCCTGCGCCTGCACGCCACACGCCACGTGCGCCCGTGGATTGACGGTGTGGATGGCGCGTTCTGCGCCCGATTTGTCGCGGCGTAAAACGGCGCTCCTACTCGCCCTTCACGTCCATTTTCAGCGGCGCGACGCCGGGGCGGACTGCATTGCTCTCCGAGAGCGTGATGCCCGCATGCTCGCTGCCGCTCCCAGGTGCCTCGGCGATCCAGACGATCTCCTCCTTTTCGCCGATCCGCAGGCTCTGCTCCTTTTCGGACATCCCGGCGGGAAAGGGGCGCTCCACGTAGGCGAACAGCACCCATCGGCCCTCGCGCGGGAGGATGACGTGGCACTTGCCTTCGCCGTCGGTCTTGGCGCGGACTTCGGGATCGCCGAGCGCGGTGTAGAACGCGAGCGGGCGATTCGCCATGTTGAGTCGGTTGTCCCACGCGGCCTGATCTTTCACCACGGCGATGATGCGTTCCTTCATGGCTGCCGTGCCCTTCGGCACCGTTC
>JBDSAR010000046.1:0-3301 GCA_039922035.1 Chthoniobacteraceae bacterium | reverse complement strand
TTCTTCGCCTCCTTGCCATCGAGCGTCAGCACGCGGTCACCATCTTTCAGCCCCGCCTTGGCCGCGGGGCTGTCCTCGATGACGCTCGTAATTCCAACGCCGGTGATCTTTTTCGCCGCTCCATTTTTCGCGATGTCATCATCAGCCTGCGCATCGCCGTCCGTGTCGAGCTGCACGCCGAGAAAGCCGGGCCGCGTGTCCGCCTTTGCGAGGGGATTCGGCAGGAGGATGGATGGGATGCCGGGGAAAAAAATCACCGGCGGCTGCTCAAGGCCTGCAGGAATCGCGTTTGCCTGGACGATTCCGGCACCGCCTTGCACTCGCACGTTTCCCTGGACCTGAATCCTGATACGCGCCCCCTCCGCTTGGGGCGCAGGATTCGCCTGAAACAGTGGCTCTGGCGGAATCCCAGGAGGATTGGGAACTGGGGGAATCAGGAGTGGAGGCGCATCAGCCGCGAGACCTCCGGAAACGAGACAAGCCAGTGCAAGGAGTGTCCGGATGAGGGGATTCTTGCAATTCATGGCTGTGGTTCGCGGGGTCGGATTCAGATGTCCGGTGTCATTTTGCCGCGAGCTTTCTTTTCAAAGTGCGTGCGCTCGAATCCTTCTTTGCCTCAAGCCAAGCAACGTCCGATTTGTCATCGGTGAATCGCCGGATGCCGACCTTCTTGATCATCGCGTCCGGCACCTTTCTCAGCGGCGTGTAGCGCGGATGCTGACCCTCGCGATACGGATTGTTGCTGCGCGCATTGTAGCAACAGATCATGGACCAGCGCGGCTTGTCGGAGTCGTTCCGCGCCGAGGCATGCAGCGTGTTCGAGTGAAAGAAGAGCGCGTCGCCGGGCTTCATGATGCAATAGACGAGATCGTAGCGTTTCTTCGCCTCGTTCACCCGCTCCATGTCCGCGCCCGCCTGCTCGCCCGAGAGCACGTGCTCCACGCGGCCCATGTGATGCGATCCCTTGAGCACCTGCATGCAGCCGTTCGCCTTCGTCGCTGCATCCACGGCGATGGAGACGCTGCACAGGTTCGGAGTCAGCACGCCATTTTGATACCAGTAGCCGTAGTCCTGGTGCCACGCCCACGCGCCGCCGACGCGCGCGTCCTTCATGATCATTTTCGAGTGATAGTGATACGCCTCGTCGCCGAGCAATTGCTCCACGGAGTCCACGAGTTTTTTGCAGCGCGCGAACATGCCGTAGATGCCTTCGCCGGGGTGATTCCAAAGCGAGAGCCGCACGCTCGCGCCGGTGCCGTCGTCGCGGCTGAATGAGTGCTCGTCCATCACACGATCCGCGTGTGCCGCGCGGCTCAGCAGGCCGACTTCCTCACGATCAAAAAACTTCCGCGCGATGAGGTAGCCGTCGCGGTGATAGGCGGCGAGTTGCTTCGCAGTGAACAGTCCCTTTTTCATGGCAGTCGAGTGTGGGGTCGGGAGAAAAGCTGCAGCAGTTTGTCCCACGTATTTCTCCGCGATGGAAGCGCAATGCAAAGGCCGCGTCGGCTTGGCCGGCTAGTGCTCGCCGCTGCCATACAGCCGCACGGGCGAGACCTCGATGGAATGCGTCCCATCACCGATCCAGATCGCGCCGTCCTGCACGGTCACCTGCAATTCCATTGTCCGCTGAGCGAGCGCGGCGAGTGCCTTGCTTTGCTCCGAGGGGATCTGCCAGACGGTCAGGTTCTGCGCGCGGGTGAGCTTCGACTCGATCGCCTTCCACCACACCGGCGTGCTTGATGCAAAGCTGTACACACTCACGCGTCCCACACGCGATGTGGTCCGCAGCAGCCGCTTCTCATCCGGCTGCCCGACCTCGATCCAGTGCGAGATGATCTGCCCGGTGAGATCCTTCTGCCAGAGCGCAGGTTCGTCCACATCCCACATATCCTTGGCAAATTCCAGCGTGCCGTGCTCGTCATCAGGCGGCACGTTCAGAGCGAAGGCGAGCAGGCGGATCAGCATGCGCTCGTCTGTCTCCGAAGGGTGACGGGCGATCGTCAGCGGATGGTCGCCGTACACGCCGCGGTCAATGTCGGAAAGCTGGATGTTCGCCTTATAGATGATCGCCTTGAGTGCCATGTGTCTCCGGTGGGAATGGTGCAGCGACGCCGGGAAAGCCAGCGTTCACTTCAGTGCGGTGCTGGAATGTGCGCTCCGTCGCGCGTCTCCGGTCGAGTGCTTACCTTTGGACGTCGAAGCGCGCGCGGAGCGCTCGCTCCACCCTCACTTCTTCGCGGTGCCCTTGATGCTGAAGTCGTCGTAGTTCACGTCCACCTGGTTTGTCGTGAGGCTCACGAGCGTCTTGTGATCGTGGCCGACGCCTTCCGATTTGAATGAGCCGACCGCCTTTCCATCGATGCTCACTGCAACCTCCTCACCTTTCGTCGTGATCAAAAGCGTGTGCCACTCCGTCAGCGAGACTTTGACCGGCAGGCTCTTGTTTTTCGTGACGAGCATCGCCTTGTCCTCGGCGGTGAGAGTCGGCGGGACGGCCTTCTTTTTCTCGTAGATGTCATTGCGGAAATTGCCGGTCTTCGCGTCGCCGATGTTCACCGCGGCGGGGCTCACACTCACGCTGCAAATGTGACCCGCGTGCGAGCCTTTGAAATCCTTGTCGTCGAACCACACGTTGAAGCTCTTCGCCTTTTCACTCACAAACTTGAACTTCACCGACACCTCCAGATCGCGCTCGGCGTCGAACTTCACGCTGTCCACCGCCGAGTGATCCGAGCCCTCCGGCGTGATGCCCACGAGCATGCCGTCCTTCACCACGCTGCCGCTCTTGTAGTGCCCCCAGCGCGGGCCGAAGCTGTTGCTCGAAAAGTCGTCCGAGAAAATGGTGCGCGTGTAGTCGCCGGCGAATGCGACGGTCGCGGTGAGCGATGCGATGAGGAGTGCAAGCGGGGTTTTCATGATGGGTTGGGATTGGGATGGCAGATGGGAAAAGGCGGATCGGCGCTGCGTACTTGGGGGTATTTCCGTGGCGGCAAAATTTTTTCCAAGGCGGAACGTCTGGCAGTGTCCTGGTTTGGAATCCATGGGATGAGGAGGTGATGTTCAGACGCGAAGACGAGGGTGCCGCCTGTGTCCTTCCTGGATTCATGGCTTCCAAATTCAATCAAGGACACCATCGCACGTTTCCTCGCGTGGACACGTCTCCGTCGTTCAGCCAGTGTGGCGAGCGATTCGTGCGCTGACAAAGCGAAGCAACGCGATCGAGGATCCATTCGGCGGTGGCCGTCCAGATGAAGGGCCTGGGCGCACGGTGGCGGGCCGCAAGGTGGTCGTCGATGGCGGT
>JBDSAR010000045.1:0-3109 GCA_039922035.1 Chthoniobacteraceae bacterium | reverse complement strand
TTTTTCAACGCCCTCATCGCCGCGCTCTCGGCGGCAGCCGGATATTGCTCGCTGCAAATTCTCGATGCGCCTGCCTCGCAAATGATGGCCGGAGCCTTCGGACTGTTCGCGTGCTACGCGCTGACGCTTCCCGCGGGCGGACTAAAGCGCAAAGTCATCGTGAAACTACGCGGGCTTTCGTGGACGCGCGAGGATTTCTGCCGGGGCTGGCTCATCACCGGAGACACGGGCTCGGGCAAGACCCGCTCCGGCATCACGCCATTGCTCTATCAGGTTTTCAAAAATGAGCCGGGATGGGGCGGCGTCTGCATCGACGACAAGGGACTCTATTGGGAGACGCTCTCGGAAATGGCGGCGCACTTCAACCGGCAGAACGATTTGATTTTGCTGCAAGTGAAGCCCGACAACGCGGCACCGGGCTGGGCACCGCAGCACGCCTACAATCTCACGTCCGACCGCACCATCCCCGCGAGCACCTATGCGAAATTTGTCGTCGATACCGCGTCGAGTCTAGGACAGCAGGGCGACAAGGGATTCTTCAAAAATCAGGCGCAGACGCACATCGCGAAGGCTCTGGAAACGCTTTACGAAATCCGGGCCGACGTGACCTTGGAGAATGCGTACAGCCTTTTGCTCGACGAAAAGGACATGAACGAGGCGCTCGACGACTTGCTCGACGGCTATCCGACCGAGCGCCGGAACGCGCTTTACGATCATTTTAAGAATCGGTTTCTGAATCAGCCGCCGGAGCAGATCGGCGGCGTGAAGGAGACCATCGCAAACTACCTTCAGCATTTCCTTTCGCCGGAAATCACCCAGGTGTTTTGTCCTTCGGAAAACACCTTTGATTTCTCCGAGATCGACCGCGGCAAAATCATCTGCGTCGCCATGCCGCAGAAATTTCAGACCGAGCGGCGCTACGTGAACACGTTCCTCAAGATGCTTTTCTACACCCACGTATTGCGCCGCTTCGACAAGCCGAAGGCGCAGCGCGAGGACGACAATCTTCTCATTCTGTGGGCCGACGAGGCGCAGCGGTTCATGACCGCGAGCGAAGACGGCATGAGCGATTACAATTCCGTGGATGTGATCCGCGAGGCGCAGGGAACGGTTGTCGCCGCCGCGCAATCGTCCACGTCATTTATTCCGCCGCTGGGCAAGGACAAGGCGAAGGTGCTGACCCTCAACCTCCGCAACCGCATGATCTTCAAAGCCGCTGATGAGGAGGGTGCAGTCGAGAGCGCGGATTTTCTCGGCAAGAGGAAGTTTATCCAGCGGACATGGGGCTTTTCGCACGGCAGGACGACGAGCAATTACAGCGAACAGGAGGAGCATCGCATCAAGCCCTACGTTTTGCGCGGACTCGCAAAACACACCTGCGTTTTGGTTCACGCGGAACGCGGCTTCAAACGGACACTCCTGCCGCCCATCGAGCCGAATGGGAAGGTGTGCTCATGGTTCAGAAAAGGATGACCCCGATGCCTGACCGCCCGCCAATCGTCCATTTTCCGACTGAACAGGAGGAGCAGATCGCGTTCAGTGAGTTTGCGCACGAAATGCAGCGCGTGAAAGAACGGCGGGAATCGGTTTCGCCGGAAAAGCTCAACGAAGCATTGGAGACGATTGCCGATTGTCTCAAGACCGGCTGGAGCACCGGCGGCGGGAGGCGGCTTCGCCAGTTCGTCTGGTCGCTCTGGAACGGCTTCCACCTGATCAATCTTTTCGACCTCGCCTCCGGCCTCGATGGCAGGCTCACCGATGCGGTGATTGTCGTTTTCAACGCTGCGATGGTGGGCGGACTGCGCGAAGATCAGAAGCGGCGCGTGCTGGAAAAATCGGGAGAATTCGTCCGCTGGGAGCAGGCCCGTGCGGAAACGCCCGAGGACGAGGATGTGCTTTATCCTCCATTTCCGATGAGCACCGACGGGCTTCGCCGGCTGGCGCATTCCGCCGAACAACAGGACTGCCGTTTGGAAAAGGAGCGCCACGCCGGACAGACCCGCGAAGCAAACAATGAGTGAATGGCCGCCACCGGACGGGAGCAACTGCCGCCGCCTCCGCAGACTCCGGGAGCGGCAGTTCATCCCGTCCGCCGCAGAAGATGCGAGACCAGGCGTTCAGGCTGCGCTGTGCCTTCGCTCCCGGCTTGCCGCCCGCAGGCCCACCGGCAGCCGGACGCTGCGGCTTCCGCTTCGCCTGAACGCCCGGACTCGCGATTGGCGCAGCCAGCGGATGAAACGTGTCCTGGTCGAATGCGACCAAATCATCTGTGGCGGGCGTTGACGAAGCTCACGAGGGATGTTACATAACCTTGTCAGAAATACAGAACTGACTATGAAAAGAAACATTGTCGCAAAGCACGACTCCACCCATTCACACCGACTCCTCGCACTGACGGAGCAGGCCGGATTTGTGCGCCCAAAAGATTTGGAGCATCGCAGAATTCCGCGGGTTTATCTCCAGCGCCTCGTTGCACGGGGCGAACTCGTAAAACACGGACGCGGTCTTTACGGACTGCCGGACGCGGAGGTGACGGAGTATCACAGCCTCGCGCAAGCGTGCAAGCGCGTGCCTCGCGGGGTGGTTTGCCTGCTATCCGCGCTCAGTTATCACGGTCTGACCACGCAGACGCCGTTTGAAGTCTGGATGGCGATGAATCGGACGGCGTGGATGCCGCGCGTCGAGGAACCGAAACTGCACATCGTGCGATTTTCGGGAGCCGCGATGACGGCCGGGATCGAAAAGACGATCATCGAGGGAGTCAGCGTGCGTGTGTTCGGAGTCGCAAAAACGGTGGCGGACTGTTTCAAATACCGGAACAAGGTCGGCATTGATGTCGCGATGGATGCGCTCCGCGACGCCTGGCGGCAAAAGCGATGCACGATGGATGCGCTCTGGCGTCATGCCAAAGTCTGCCGCGTGGCGAATGTCATGCGGCCCTATCTGGAGATGCTGGCATGACCCGGCGCGTTCCGGCCAATGTCGCCGCATCGGTGCGCCAGCGGCTCCTGAATCTCGCGAAAGAGCGGCAGGAGGATTTCAATTTTGTGCTGGGCCGGTTCGCCGCCGAACGGCTGCTTTTCCGTCTGAGCGTTTCGGAACACGCCGG
>JBDSAR010000044.1:0-6074 GCA_039922035.1 Chthoniobacteraceae bacterium | reverse complement strand
TTGAGGCGCTTGAGCAGCTTGAAGAATTTCAGCGTGTCGCGGATCGGGTGAATCTTGCTCACCTCGTCGCCGTAGATCGTGCTCACTTTCGCCGCGCCGATCTTGCATCCGCGGCGGGCGGCGAGCGCGAGCATCTCGGTTTCGAAGTCGAAGCTGCTGCTTTCCATCGCCAGCAATTCCGCGGCGAGCGAACGGTGGAACATTCGGAAGCCGCATTGCGAATCCGGCACGGGCTGCCCGATGACACGGCTGATCGTCCAGCTCATGTAGCGGTTCGTGCATTTGCGGACGAAGGGCATGTCGCGCACGTCGCCCATGCGGTTGCCGACGATCATCGGCGCGGCGGTGGCGTTGGCCTCGGTGAGGAAGTTGGGGATTTCAGCGGGAAGATGCTGGCCGTCGCCGTCGAGGATGAGGATGAACTCCGCACCTGAACGATCGAGCAGCGCTCGCAGGCCGGTTTTGATTGCGGCGCCTTTGCCCGCGTTTTTCTCATGCTTGATGACTTCGACACCAGCGGCGCGCGCCTCGTCGCTCGTGCGATCCGTGGAGCCGTCGTCCACGACGAGCACGAGATCGAGCTGCGCCTTGGTCGCGGACGCCACATCGCGGATGCGCTTTTCCTCGAAATACGACGGGATGAGCGCCGCGACGTTGGCACGGGTGGCAGTGGGCTGGGCTGTCATGCTGCGGAGGAAGAGCAGGCTGCGCGCCGTATCACTTCAGGCCGTGCCGCGTACGAGGATCGTAATCTGCGGCGTGATATGAACTGCGCACGAGCGGGCCGCTCGCGACGAACTCGAAGCCTTTGTCATACGCGATGCGTTCATAGAGCTTGAACGTGTCCGGGTGAATGTATTCGACCACCGGCAGATGCTGCGCACTCGGGCGCAGGTACTGGCCGATGGTCAGAAGCTGCACTCCATGTTCTCGCATATCGTCCATCGTCTGAAAAATCTCGGGCTCCGTCTCGCCGAGGCCGAGCATGAGGCCGCTCTTCGTCACGATGCCGGGCGCGATTTCCTTCATGCGGCGCAGCACCTTCATCGAGAGCGTGTACTTTGCCCGTGAGCGCACCATCGGCGTGAGCCGTTCGACGGTCTCGACGTTGTGATTGAAAATATGCGGACGCGCCTCGGCGATGAGCGCGAGGCATTCGTCCTTCGCGTGAAAATCGGGCGTGAGCACTTCGATGACGATCTCCGGCGCAGCGGCGCGCACGGCCTCGATCGTCTTCGCAAAATGCAGCGCGCCGCCATCCTTCAGGTCATCGCGAGCGACGGCGGTGATGACGACGTGCTTGAGCTTCATGCGCCGGATCGCCTCGGCCACGCGCTGCGGTTCGTCGTCCTCAAGCGCGAAGGGCTTTGCCGTCGTGACCGCGCAGAAGCCGCACGCGCGCGTGCAGCGTTCGCCCGCGATCATGAAAGTCGCGGTGCCGCTGCTCCAGCATTCCCAGCGGTTCGGGCACTGCGCGCTTTCACAGACGGTGTTCAGCCGGAGGTCGGTGATGAGCGCCTTCGTGGAGAAGAACACCGGGTTGTTTGGCAGCCGCACCTTGATCCAATCAGGCTTGCGGGCCTGGTGGAGCGCGGGATCAATCTTGGAGCACGACATCGGGGCGAGCGTAGTGGGCCGCGCCGGGAAATCAACTGCGGCGGTGCGCAGTCGGTGCCCTGTTTTGAAGTTGGAAGCCATGAATCCATGAAACGCCGGGTCTGCGCCTCTGGCAGTGTCCGCTCATGGCTTCCCGGTTTCCAGATTGGGGCACTGCTGGTCTGCGACAGGATCCTTGGGCGGCAAGGGGCGCTTCGGTTTGCGCAAAAAATGCGTGTGCTTTGCGCGCGGACGTTTGTAATTTTCATCCACATGAAAGCGACCCTCCTCATTTTTTCGATCGTCCTCATTTTCATCACGACAGGCAGCGCTTTAGATGTCGTGACCGCTGACGGGACCCTCAAGGACGTGAAGGTCACCAAAGTGGAGGCTGAAGCCGTCCGCGTGACGCACAGTGAGGGGACGGCGCTGATTGATTTTGACCTGCTGCCCCCCGTGATGCAGGCGGAGTATGGCTGGACGCCGGAAAAATCCGCCGCCCGCAAGGCCGCAAAGGAGGCCGAGGCGAAGCGCATCGCTGACGAGGAAAAGATGATCGAGGAAGCCCCGAAGCGAAAGGCTATGGAGGAGGAGGCAAAACGGAAAGCCGAGGAGGAAAAGGTGGCCGCCGTGGAGCGGGCGAAGCGGAAAATGGAGAATGCGGATTTTGAGAACGAGATCGCGAAGACTGCGGAGGAGCAGGTGGCCGCCGCGGCGAAGGCGCGTGCCGAACTCGATCGCGAGCGCAAGGGCCTCAAGGGAAAGGCCGATGAGCCGCCGGTCGCAGCGGTGCTCGGGGACACGGTGCAGGTGGTCGCGGAGGTTCCCTCATCGAAGAGGAACAGCGTCACGCCGGGAATCGGCTCAGTCTCGGAGGCGATCGTCACGGAGAATCCGCTCCTGAAGAATCCCAAGGTGTGGATCGGAATTGTGAGCGGGCTGATCGTCGTCGCGATCCTCTTCATGCTGCCCTCGGCGAACAAGCCGAAGCTGCCGGTGAAGATTCCGCCGCGGCGCTAGTGGCCAAAGCCGGGACTGGTCAGCGGGTAGTCACGCGATACGATGCTCCCGACCATGACCCACGCATGAGCCCCACACTGGACCCGCTGATTCAAGAAAAGCTCCGCGCGTTTGCACGGAGGCGCAGGAGGCTCATCATCATCAAGGGACTGCTTGCGGCCGTCGCGATGCTGCTGCTCACGATGCTCGTGGTCGCTGCGATCGACATGAAGTGGATGCTGCCGGAGTGGCTGCGCTGGTCGCTGAGCGGTGCCGCATATCTCGCGGTGCTCGTGGTTGCATGGAGGCATTGTCTGAGGCAACTGCTGCACGCGCCGGATGAGCGGCAGCTCGCGCGGCTCGTCGAGTACGCGGAGCCGGGGTTGCGCGAGGACTTGCTCTCGGCGGTGGAACTCGGGCGCACGCACGGCGAGGTTTTTGACTCGGAGCAATTCCGGGCGCTGCTCCAGGCGGATGTCGCGCGACGCATGGGCGGCGTGGAAATGAAGGCGCTGCTGCCTGTGGCGCTGATCCGGCGATACATTGGCTACGCTGCGGCCATCGTGGTCGTCGCATTTGGAATGATGGTCGCGAGCGGCTGGCGCTTTCACACGCTGCTGCTGCGTGCGCTGCTGCCCGGCGCAAATCTCGAGCGCGTCTCGCGGACGAAAGTGATCGTGCATGAACCCGAGGGCGGTGATCGCATTGTGCCGCAGGGCGACACGGTGCGCGTGGTGGTGGAACTCGCCGGCGATCCCGCGAACCGCGCGAAGATCGAGACGATGGGTGAGACTGGCGGCTGGCAGGTGATGGACATGGAGCCACTCAGCGGCAATCGCTTTGCCGCGACGGTGCAGGTGAGCCGCGCGAGCGTGCGATACCGCGTGAAGGCCGGCGATGCACTCACGCGGAAGTATCTGCTCGATGCGCGCGAGCGGCCCTACGTGACCGAGTTTGCGAAGACCTTTCGCTATCCGGAATACAGCGAGTTGCCGCAACGCAGCGTGACGGAAAAGGAGGGCGCGCTGATCGCACTCGAAGGCACCGAAGTGGAACTGAAGCTGAAGACGAATCAGTCTGTGAAGCACGCGGAGCTACTCATCGAGCAGGGCAAGACGAGCGGGACGGTGGCGCTCACGACCGGTGCCGATGGATTGCTCGCGGGAAAAATCACAATGAGCGCGAGCGGCAGCTACCGCGTGCATCTCACGGGCGCGGAGACCGGATTTGAAAACAAGTTCAGCCCGGAAAATGAAATCCGAGCGGAGCCCGATCTGCTGCCTTCCGTCGAACTTGAGCAGCCGAAGAACGATCTCATTTTGCCCGCGAACGAATTCGTGGACATCGCGGGCAGTGCCTCCGATGACCTCGGGCTTGCGAAAGTCTCGCGTCTCGTGCGGGTCAATTCCGGCGGCTGGAAGGAAACCGTGCTCGCGACCAAGCCGGGCAAGCAGACGCGCATCGCGGACCGGTGGGACATCTTCCAGTCGGGCGTGAAGCCCGGCGATCTGCTGACGATGAAGCTCGTGGCGACGGACCTCAAGGGCAGCAAGGCGGAGTCGCGTCCTTTGCAGATTACCATCACGGCCTCGGGATTTGAGATGCGGCGGCTGCAGGGACTGGAGGCACTGCGCGCTCTGAATGAAGCCGTGCGCGCACTTTCCGACAATGCGACCCAGCTTGCGCTCGCGGTGCGGAAGGCGAAGGACGGCATTCCCGGCGGCGACAACGAGGCGGCGGTGCGTCAGGCAGCCGTGGCGATCGCCGGTGCGGTGACGGAGTTTGATGCGAAATTTACCGAGTCGTGGACTGCACTCGGCTCGGCCCTGCGTGAGGCGAAGACCGGACACGCCGGCGCGGAACTGGTGATGCTCGGACGCTCGCTCGCTCGCATCGGATTTGGTGCGGCGAAGGTGACGCGAACCGGCGCAGCCGCAGTGTCCGCTTCACCGGCTGCACGCAAGGCGCTCACAGAGGTGGTGGACGCCTGCGCGGACATTGCGCGCAGGGCGAAGATCGCGAGCACTGCGGCGGAAGCGATCACACTTTCCGAAGAGTCGGCGGTGCTCGCGGAAAATGGGCTCATCCTGGTGCGCGAGCAGAAGCGCCTCACGGAAATGGCGGCCGCCGCTGGCAATGATTCCACGCAGTGGGCACCGGTGGCCGGCAGGCTGAGGGTCAGCGTTTCGCAGGCGAAGGTGATCGAGGAAATCCTCGCGCCGCTGGCCGCGCGAATCGGCAGCCAGGCGAGGCAGCACGCGATCTCGGTCGGGCTGCAGCTCCGACGGCATCGCGAAGAATTGAGCAAGGCGCTCACGCCGGACGACAAGCCGGACAAGCGGATGCAGCAGCGGCTTGCTGAATTCAACCGCGGGATGGAAAACTCCGCGCGCGGCTTCAATGACTGGAACCGTGACTTTGGCCTGCGTCCTGTCGCGCTCATGCGCGAGGTTTTGCAGGATTCCTCTCCGGCGTATTCGGCGGTGAGCCGGATGGCGGAGTCGCTGGAGCAGATTCGGAAGGAGCCGACGTATTCGGCCGATGTGCAGCGGGCCATCGCGGACGGACGGTGGAAAATTTGCAGCGAGCTTTTCAAGGCGACGGGCGACCTTGAGGAAATCCGGCATCACGCGGACAACCAGTTTGTCTCCGACGCGCGGCAGACCGTTGCGGCGCTCGAGGCATTGCGCGCCGTCGCGCCGGGAACGGATGCGGCGGAAGTGCGCGCGAAGCTCGACGAACTCGACGCGGTGTTCCGCGTGCTGGAGAGCGGGCATGATTTGCAGGAGACGATGGATGGCTTCACGCAGCTCGCGTCGAGCGAGCGATGGGAAGTGCGCGACCTTTCCGCGCGCACTGATGCGCCGCGCGACTGGCGCTGGCTGGAGGCGCGCATGCGGATGATCCCCGACGAACTCGGCCGCGCGAAACCGGTGAAGGCGGATGCGGAGCTGGCGAAGATTTTTGCGGATGCGCAGCAAATTTTGCGGAAGGCGCAGCAGATCGAGGCGTGGCGTGCGATGGAGCGGGAGATCGGCAGCCGCGCGAGTTTCGACTACGCGCCTGTGACTGCGCGGCAGCACGCCGAGCAGCTCGCCGGGCAGGTGAAGCTGGCGCTCGATCTCTTCCGCAAGCCGATGGAAGACGCACGCAGGCGGCTGGCGAAACTTTCGCCGACGGTGAGCCAGCTCGCCTCGGCGCTCGCGAAGGAACAGGCGGAAGTGAAAAAGGAAACCGAGAAGCGCGCTGCGACGGCGAAGGAGAAAAATCCCGAGGATGCGAAGACGGACGCGCAGAAGCAGATCGCGCAGCAGCAGCAGCTCAATCAGAAGGTCGAGACGCTGAAGGATCTCGTGCGCGCGGATGCGAACAAGCAGGACATTTTGCAAAAGGATCAGCGTGAGAAAATGCGCGATGCGGATGATGCGCTGGCGATGCTGAAGGATCCGCCGCCGAAGGCGGAGCGGGCGTTGCAGGAT
>JBDSAR010000043.1:0-4210 GCA_039922035.1 Chthoniobacteraceae bacterium | reverse complement strand
GCTGTTGAACTCACCGCACGAATGATTGCAGTGTCACAAAATTGGCTCCCAAATGCCACACAACCGTAACATTCGCACCGCAACCTCCCGCCCTTTCCACGCCTGATGCCATCCCATTACGAAGACTCGCTCCGACACGACATTGATCGCATCAAGCACAAGGTCGCCGAGATGGCGCGCCTCGCGGAATGCGCGCTGGAGGCGTGCATCAAGTCCCTCGCCACGCGCGACCGGCAGCTCGCGTATGCGGTGATTTTGCGCGACCGGCGCATTGATGAGCTGGAGAAGGAAATTGATCGGCTCTGCCTCGAATTTCTCATCCGCCAGCAGCCCGTCGCGCGCAGCCTGCGCTTTTCCTACATCACGATCCGCGTGACGCTGGAACTGGAGCGCATCGGCGACTACGCGGAGAGCATCGCACGGCAGGTGCTGAAGCTTGCGAAGCTGAACGCGCACATCCCCGTGGAGCGCTTCCAGCAGATCGCCATCCTGAGCATCCCGATGCTGCGCGACGCGGTAAAGGCATTCATCGCCGGGGACGAGGCGCTCGCACGCGACGTCCTAGGCCGCGAATACGAGGTGGATGCGCTGAGGAATGTCATCAACAACGAGCTCTTCAAGCTGCGCGCGGAAAACCTCATCCCGCTCGAGGCGCTCACGCCGCTGATGACCATCGCGCGACGCTTCGAGCGCGTGTCCGACCAGGCCACGAACATCTGCGAGGACGTGATTTACATGGTCACGGGCGATTACCCGCGCAGGCTCGACGCCGACACGTGGCGCATGGTTTTCATTGATGAGCGCAACAGTTGCCGCAGCCAGATGGCCGAGGCCATCGCCACCGAGCTGAAGCGCCCGCAATTCGTCTTCGCCAGCGCGGGTCTCGCGCCCACGGAACTCGATCCCGGCACCGTGGAATTCATGCGCAGCAAAGGAGTGGATCTCTCAAGCTCCAAGACCCACCACGTCGAGCAGCTTCCGAATCTCGACGCCGCGCAAATCATCGTCGCGCTTGCGCCCGCGGCGAAGAAGGCATTCCCAAAACCGACCAAGGCCGTTTGCCTGGACTGGAGCCTGCCCGATCCCTCGACCGTCACCGGCACCGACGAGGAAAAGCGCGCGGCTTACGAGTCCGCCTACCAGTTCCTCCGCGAGCACATCACCGAACTCTGCGATGCCGTGCTCAGCGACAGCATCGGGTGACGTCCTCATCTCCTCCTCATCTTATTCTTAATCCCAATCTTAATCCCCGCCATGTCCCCGCTGCGCGCTCCACTTGCTGAGTATGATGAAGAATAGGATTAGGATTAAGATGACGCTTCCAGACCGCATTCTCTAACCCGAAATTTTTTCCAAAACGACAAACACAAACATGAAACGCATCAGCACACTCGCACTCGCCACCTTCGCGGCAGCCGGACTCCTCATGACCGGCTGCGACAAAAAGGGCGGCAGCACCAAGGGCATCTCACTGCAAAACATCGGTTCCGACACGATGGTGAACCTCGCTCAGGCATGGGCCGAGGCCTACCATGGCGTGAAGCCCGACATCTCCGTGGAAGTCCTCGGTGGCGGCAGCGGCGTAGGCATCGCCGCGCTGATCAACGGCACCTGCGACATCGCCAACGCGTCACGAAAACTCGAAAAGGAGGAGGAGGAAAAGGCGTCCGCAAAATACGGTGGCAAACATCCGATCGAGCACGTCGTCGGCTACGATGCGCTCGCCATCTACGTGCATCCCAGCAATCCAATCACGGAGATTTCCATCGAGCAGCTCGGTGAGATTTACCGTGAGGGCGGAAAAGTCAGCAAGTGGAGCGAACTCGGCATCACGATCCCCGGCGGGCAGGATGAAATCGTCCGCGCCAGCCGCCAGAGCAACAGCGGCACCTATCATTATTTTCGCGAGGCAGTCGTCGGCAAGAAGGCTGACTTCAGGCAGGGCTCGCGCGACATGAACGGCTCCAAGGAAGTCGTGGATCTCGTCGGCACCACGCCGACGGCCATCGGTTTCAGCGGCATCGGCTACAAGACCAACAGGGTGAAGGTCGTGAAAGTCTCGAAGAAGACCGGCGATGCCAGCGTTGCGCCGACCATTAAGACCACGCTCGACAAAACCTACCCCATCGCCCGCCCGATGTTCATGTACGTCCCGCCCACCGCGAAGCCCGAGGCCGAGGAATACATCAAGTGGCTCCTCACTGCTCCGGGACAGAAGATTGTGATTGAGAGCGGCTACGTCCCGCTTCCGGAGTTTGCTCCGAAGGACGCGCAATAGTAATCCACCACACGGATTCAACGGCGGACGGCGCTCCAGAAGCGTCGTCCGCCTTTTCCGCAAATGACCGGCTCACGATCCACGCTCAGCACCTACGGCGAAAAGGCCATCGAACTGCTCATCCGCATCTGCGGAATGAGCGCGATTCTTTTTGTCTTCGCGATCTTCTTCTTCGTCTTCCGCGAAGGCGCGCCGATTCTTGCGGGCAAGGATTTCAGCCTCGGTCAGTTCCTCACGAGCACCGAGTGGTATCCCACCTCGATGAGCAATGTGCGCTTCGGCACGCTCGCGCTGCTCGCCGGCACGCTCAGCGTCACGGGAGTCGCGATGCTCATCGCGGTTCCCTTCGGACTCGGCGCGGCGATTTTTGTCTCGGAGTTTTCCAGCGGCAAGACGCGTGAGTTTTTGAAAATCATCATCGAGTTGCTCGCCGCGATCCCGAGCATCGTCTGGGGCTTCATCGGCCTCACGGTGATGAATCCGGTCATACAGACACTCTTCCACGTCCCCGTCGGCCTGAACGTGCTCAATGCCGCAATCCTCCTCGCGCTCATGAGCATCCCCGTGATGGTCAGCATCGGCGAGGACGCGCTGAAGGCCGTGCCCGACAGCTACCGCGAAGGTGCGCTCGCCCTCGGCGCGACGCGCTGGCAGATCGTCTGGCGCGTCCTTTTGCCTGCGGCAAAAAACGGCCTGCTCGCAGCCATACTGCTCGGCGTGGGCCGCGCAGTCGGTGAGACGATGGCCGTGATCATGGCGACCGGCCACGCGGTGCAAGTGCCGCACAGCATCTTCGACAGTTGCCGCACGCTCACCGCCACGATCGCCGCGGAACTCGGCGAGGCCAGCGAGGGCTCGCCGCATTACCGCGTGCTCTTCCTCATCGGCATCCTGCTTTTCACCATCACGTTCATCGTCAACCTCGTCGCCGACCTCGTCGTGAAAGGCATCCGGAAAAAATGAACATCCACGCCGATGCCAAGCCGATGACGCCGTTCGGTGAGACGGCATTCACCCACCGGAAACGCCGCAGCGAAAAAATCGCGCAGTGCGTCTTCGCGGTGATGGTCGCCTGCATCATCATCCCGCTCGTCCTCATCGTCGGCTACCTCGTGAAGGAGGGCTTCTCGCTCATCTCGTGGAAATTTCTCACGACCAATCCCACGGGCGGCATGCGTTCCGGCGGCATCTGGAGTGCGTTGCTTGGCACCTTCTGGCTCGTCGGCGTCTCGCTCTGCATCAGCGCGCCCATCGGCGTCCTCGCCGCCGTGTATCTGAACGAATACGCGAAGGACAACTGGTTCAACCGCGTGGTGAATCTCGCCGTAGTGAACCTCGCCGGCGTGCCGAGCATCGTGCATGCGCTCTTCGGTCTCGGAGCATTCGTGCTCTTCGCGCACATGGGCCGCAGCATCCTCGCCGCTTCGCTCACGCTCGCGATCATGACCATGCCGGTCATCATCGCCTCGACAAAGGAGGCGCTCGCCGCCGTGCCGCGGCAGTTCCGCGAGGCGTGCTGGAATGTCGGCGCGACGCGCTGGCAGACCATCTGGCGCATCGTGCTGCCGAACTCGATCAGCGGCATCCTCACCGGCGTGATTTTGCAAGTGAGCCGCACGGCGGGCGAGACCGCGCCGATCATGTTCACCGGCGCAGTTTTTTACCGCCGCATCGAGGAAGGAAACCTCTTCGCCTACGGCATCGGCGACCAGTGCATGGCGCTCTCGATGCACCTTTTCACCGTCACCACGCAGGTCACGAATGCGCCGCACGCACTGCCCTTCGCCATCGCCCTCGTGCTGCTGGCGCTCGTGGTCTTTGTAAATCTCACCGCCATCATTTTCCGCTCCTGGCTGCGTGGCCGCAAAAAATGGTGAAGCCCAAGGTCCAGATCGAAAACCTCCGGCTCAGCTACGGGCCGAAGGAAGTCAT
>JBDSAR010000042.1:0-2520 GCA_039922035.1 Chthoniobacteraceae bacterium | reverse complement strand
ATGTGCTGCCGCTGCTGGAACGCGGCTTGCATTCCTACACGTTCACCGATGTTTCCGCGGGCTTCTTCCCCGGCGCGCAGCAAAAGCTGGCCGCGTTCCCCGAAGTCGAATGCAAGATTTTCGATCTCGAAAAACCGGGCACCGTGCAGGATCTCGCGGCGGCTTCGTTCGACTTCGTCATCGGCACGAATGTGCTGCACGCGGTGAGCGACATCCGCGCGACGCTCGCGCATCTCCACGAACTGCTCGTGCCCGGCGGCAGCCTCGTCTTCATGGACACCGCGACGCCGCAGTTGTGGACTGAGACGGTGTTCGGCCTCACGAGCGGCTGGTGGCGTTTCACCGACCGCGACCTGCGTCCGGAGCAGCCGCTGCTGGAGCGCGCGCAGTGGGAGCGCGTGCTGAAAGACTCGGGCTTCAGTGAGACGGCATCATTGCCCGGGCTGATCGGCCCGACCGGCGGCGAAGGCCAGATGGGCCTGCTCGCGCGGAAGGCGTGGCAGAAGACGGTTGCCGCTCCCGTGCTGTCCGCAGCGCCGGTGGAAAAATCGTGGCTCATTTTCGCCGATGCATCCGGACTCGGTGAGAACATCGCGACGCAACTGCGCGCGGCTGGAGCACGGGTTCACATCGCGTGGGCAGGAAAGAAGTTCATCGCGACGGACGCCGAGACATTCACTTTGCGTCCGGAAGCACCCGAGGATTGGAAGCAACTCCTCGAAGCGTGCGCGACGGAAACGCCGCTCGAACGGATCGTCTATCTGTGGAGTCTCGATGCGCCCGCGGAAGTTGCCGACGGCGACATGCTCATGGGTACAGATGCCATGCTGCACCTCAGCCAGGCGCTCGATGCGACGAACCCCGGCGGAAAATTGCGCATAGATGCCATCACGCGCGGTGCCCAACCGGCAGGTCGCGACACGACTGCGATCGCGGTGGGGCAAGCGCCCGGCGTTGGACTTTTTCGCGTCATCCTCAACGAATACTCGAACCTCTCCTGCCGCGGCATTGATTTGCCGCCGGTGGCTTCCGAAGCGGACGCGACTTTGCTCTGGAGTGAACTCGCACGTCAGGACGCCGAGCGCGAAGTCGCCTTCCGCGGCGAAGCGCGCTACGCGCAGCGCCTCTCGCGCGGGCGTCCGTCCGTGCAGCAGACGCTCGATCCCGCGGTGCCACTGCGGCTCGAATCCCGCGAGCGCGGCCATCTCGACACGCTGCGTTTCGCGCCATTCGCCATGCCGGATTGCGGACCGGGCGAGGTGCTCATTGATGTGAAAGCCGCGGGCATGAATTTCCGCGACGTCCTCAAGGCGCTCGCGCTCTATCCCGGCGAAGCGCCGGACGCGCGCATCTTTGGCGACGAAGTCGGCGGTGTGATCAAAGCCGTTGGCGCGGACGTGAAACACATCGCTCCGGGCGACCGCGTCTTTGGCCTCGCAGTTTTCGGCCTCTCGACGCAGACGCTCGCGCGCGGCGGCGACATCCGGCGCATTCCGGGCAAGCTGACCTTCGAGGAAGCGGCCACGCTGCCGGTGGTCTTCATGACTTCGTGGCACGCGCTGAAAAACGTCGCGCGACTGCGCAAAGGCGAGCGCGTCCTGGTCCACGCGGGCGCGGGCGGCGTCGGCATGGCAGCGATCCAGATCGCACATCATCTCGGCGCGGAAGTCATCGCCACGGCGGGCAACGCGACCAAGCGCGCGCTGCTCAAGACGCTCGGCGTGAAGCATGTCATTGATTCGCGCCGCGGTGATTTTGCCGAAGCCGTCATGGACATCACCGATCGGCGCGGCGTGGATGTGGTGCTGAACGCGCTCGCTGGCGAAGCGATCCCGATGGGTCTCTCGTGCCTCGCGGAGGGTGGTCGCTTCATCGAGATCGGCAAACGCGACATCTACCAAAACTCCCGCATCCCGCTCTGGCCGCTGCGGCGCAACGCATCGTTCCACGTCATCGCGATGGACGCCATCTTCAGCGGCGACGAAGCGCTCACTCGCGAGATGCTCGGCGAACTCAGCGACCTTGTGGAAAAAGGCGCGCTCACACCGCTCCCATTTCGCTCATTCCCGGCATGCCGCATCGACGCCGCATTCCGACTCATGGCGAGCGGCAAGCATATCGGCAAAGTCGTGGTCTCGTTCCCCGAACCGTTCGTGCCGCGCCGAGGCGAGGCGCTTCCGCCGCCCTTCGCCATCAAGCCGGACGGCTGCTATCTCATCACTGGCGGATTCGGCGGATTCGGAAAAGTGCTCGCCGAGTGGCTGGTAAATGGCGGCGCGCGGCACCTCGTGCTCAGCAGTCGCAGCGGCGCTGCGACGCCGGAAGCCGAAGCCTTCGTGCAAAGTCTGCGCGACCGCGGCATCGGCGTGCGCGTCGTGCGCGCCGACGCTGGCTCCGAGAAGGACATCGCAAAAATGCTCGCGGAAATCCGCGCGGGCGATCAACCGCTGCGCGGACTCTTCCATCTCGCCATGGTGATCGACGACGCCCCGCTCGCCGTGCTGAACCGCGAACGCATGC
>JBDSAR010000041.1:0-3752 GCA_039922035.1 Chthoniobacteraceae bacterium | reverse complement strand
TGTGGAGATGACGCGGTTTCAACCGTTGGGCCGCCGACCGATCGATGGCGGAAATATTGATGGTCTCTTTTGCCAAATCCCGACTGGCGACTACATCGCGCAGTGCAACGAGCAGCAGTTCCTCATCCTCCAAATCGAATCGCCCGAGGCGCTCGCGAACGTCGAGGAAATCGCGGCCGTGCCCGGTTTCAACGCCCTGCTTTTCGGTGCGGGCGATTTCAGCCATCTCAGCGGAAAGGCCGGCCAGGTCGGCTGCGCGGAGACCGTCGTCGCACGCAAGCGCGTCGCCGCTGCGGCGCGGGCGAATGGAAAATTTGCCATGACGCCGGGACTCATCGCGCCGTGGGAGGAGCAGGCTGCGGAAGGCTACAACGTCTTCAATCTCGGCGCGGATGTCGTCGGGATCGGGGATTATTTTCGGAGCAAGGTGGCTGAGTTCGGCAAGCTGCCGCTCACCCAGACCAAATCGGTGTATCGCTGAAGCATGAGTGCGCCCGATCTGTTTTCCATCCGCGACAGAGTCATCGTGCTGACCGGCGGCAGCGGACTTTATGGGCGAGGCCTCGCCGCGATGCTCGCCGAATCGGGCGCGACGCTCATCATCGCATCGCGCGGTCTGGAAAAATTGCGGCAAGTCGCCGCGGAGGAAACTGCACGTGGCTTCACCGTGCATGCGGAACGGCTCGATCAGTCCGACGAAAAATCTGTGCTCGCACTGCGCGATCGTGTGCTCGCGAAGTGCGGCCGCGTGGACGGGCTCGTGAACAATTCCGTCGCGCGCCCGATGAAATCGCCGGACGCGCCGGTGAGTGCATGGGAGGAATCCATGCGCGTGAACGCCACGGGGATTTTCCTCATGACGCGCGCCTTCGGCGAGGCGATGTCCGCGAAGAAATCCGGCAGCATCGTGAACATCGGCTCCATGCAGGGCATGATCGGCCCGAGCCTCGAACTTTACACCGGCACCAACATGGGCACGCCGCCGCCCGACTATTTCTTCCACAAGGGAGGAATGGAAAATCTCACGCGCTACTACGCCGGCATCCTCGGCCCGAACAACGTCCGCGTGAACTGCCTCGCGCCCGGCGGATTTTTCAACCACCAGCCCGAGCCATTCCTCACGCGTTACAAGGAACACACGATGCTCGGCCGCATGGCCGACGAGCGCGATCTCGGCGGCGCAGTGATCTTTCTCCTGAGTGACGCCGCAAAATATATCACCGGCGCGAACCTGCCGGTGGATGGCGGCTACACGGCGAAGTGATGCGGATGCCTACTTGAGCAAATCCGCCACGGAAATTCGCCAGCACGCATCCGTGCGGTGCTTCTTCCGATCCTCGCCGCCGAGGCAGTAGAGCCAGCCGTCCAGTTTCACCAGCGCGACGAGCGCAGCATGCGGGAGCGGAGTTGCGGCGGCGTAAGTGTCCGCCCTCGTGTCATAGATGAACGCCTCGCTGTGAAATGCCTCGGGGTCGCCGCCAAATCCGCCGGCGATGTAGGCGCGATGCTCGTTGAGCATCACAGCGGCGGCACCTCGCAGCCGCATCGGGAGCGGGCTGAGCTTTCGCCATTGATTCGTGCCGGAGGAAAAAGCGTGGGCCTCCGCGGAGTTGATGATCGTTCCGTCGCTCGCGCGGAAATTCGCGCCTCCGAAGACGAGGAGTTCGTCACGGACGACACAGGACGCGGCCATGCCAAATGCCTGGCCTGGAAAATCCGGCAGCGACGCGACGGTGCGCGACTTTAGATCGAGGGCAAAGGTGCGCCGGGTGAAACTCGCGAAGTCGGCGGCATCCACACCGCCCCCCACGACGACGAACCTGCCGCCGATGATGCCTCCCGCGCTGAGCACGATGGCATCGGGCAGCGCCGGAGTTGGGACGAATGCCGTCTTGATCGTGTCTATGACAGCGACGGCTTTCGCGGGACGCGTGCCGTCGCTGCCACCAAGCATGATCGGCGATTGATGCCGTCCATCATCGCTCTGATGGACGCCCGCGACTGCGTAGGCCACCGGGTGTTCAGTTTTTCCGCGCACATCCCAGCGTCTTTTCACCGGATCAAAATGTGAGATTTCGCGGAGCCAGAGCTTCTTGTCGTTCGCCCAGTTCGTGCCGCCGATCACCGTGATGCCGCCGCTGTCCGCGACCGCGGTGAATCCGCCGTTCGGAGTCGGCAGGGGCGGGAGTTGCTCCCAGTCTGCGGCACTCGATCCGATGCACAGCACAATCGCCCACACGGCAGCGGCGAATTTTGGAATCATCACGGTTCGAGATTGATGAGTTCTCAACGTCACCGCCTCACCTTCGCATCCAGCTCCGCGAGCTTGAAGCGCACGCTCACGACGTAGGCCGGTTCGCCCTCGGTCCAGTGCCCGTAGGTCGTCGTTACGAAAGTGCCGTCCGGCAGCAGTTCGACTCCGGGATAGGTGCAATCCGCACCCTTCGTATTATGCATAATGCGGACGCGATACTGGCCTTCGCTGCCCTTCACGATGTCGTCGTAACTGCCGACCCAGCCGACCCAGTCACCCTTCGTCGGGCTCACGTGCGTCGTGTCGCGGAAGCTGATGAAGAGGCGGCCGTCGGGCGCATATTTCGCGACGTGCCGATCGCCCGTGAGCGAGGCGGGCAGTTCGCGCGGTTCGGTCCATGTGAGGCCCTCGTCGTTGGAAAAAATGACGAACGAATTGTATTTCCGTGAGTTCTCGCGGAGCAGCACGGCGATCTGTTTTCCATCGGGCGAACGCAGCGCGCCGGGCTCACAGAGGCTGGCATCCGGCAGCATCGCGATGGGCGCGGGCACGCTCCAGGTCAGGCCGCCGTCCTTCGAGAGCGTGGTGTAAACCCAGAAGCGCCACGGCTTGGCTGCAGCAGAGGTGTGGTCGCTATGCGGAGTCTTCACACGGTATTTTTCCTCGCTGCCGCCGCGGATGAAACGCCCGTCGTCGTGGAAGAACGCGAGGTATTGCCCCGGCGTCTTGAGCGACATGACCGTGGCCATCGTGACCACGCCGCCGAAATCGCCGATGGGTTTCAGTTCGCTCCACGTCGCGCCGTCGTCCTCCGTCACCGCCATGCGGATGGGATACAGGCCGCTGAACATGATGATGCGCTTTTTCCCCGCCGCATCCACGACGCGGTGCAGCGTGGGCACTTCGAGCGAAGACTCCCACGACTTCGGAGTGGGCAGGCGCTCGCTCCAAGTTTTCCCGCCATCATTGCTGCGCTTGTAAACGATCGCACCGCGCCCGTGGCCTTTCGGATAGACGATGAGCATCGTCTTGTTGTCTTCGAGAAGCACCGTCGTCGGATGGCCGAGATACTGGCCGGGCTCGCGGTCCACGATGACCTGCCGCTCCTTCTCCGCACTGATGTCCACGATGGGGATCGTGTAGCCGGGCGGGAGTTTCGTCTTAAGACCTTTCGGCGGAGTGAGCGTGGTGTCCCGCTTTTGCTCGGGCGTCTGCTGAGCAAAGGACGGCGTATGAGCGAGAATGGAGGCAGTGACCGTGGCGAGGAATGTGCGGCGCGTGTTCATAGGTTTGAAGAGAGGGAGTCAGGGAGTTTTGTCGTCGGGGTCATTTGCGCGATGATACGTGTCGAGTGGCACCGGCTGCTTCCAGTCAGCGTGCAGCCGTACGTCGTCTTTGCCGGACAGCTCGCCGGGCGCGCTCGGTCGCGTCGGGTCAGACGTGGCGCGGATTTCCCACCAGCATTTGGCGCAGTGGTTGTGCTGATGATCCACGACGA
>JBDSAR010000040.1:0-3542 GCA_039922035.1 Chthoniobacteraceae bacterium | reverse complement strand
GGGTGCGCCGCGAGGAGGTCGAGCAGCTCCGGGTGCATGAACGGCTCGCCGCCGAGGATGCCGAAGAACGCGTTCCCGTGCGCCTTCGCGTCGGTGATGGTGCGGTTCAGCGTGTCGAGGTCGATCTGCGTGCGCTCGGCCTCGACATCCACCCAGCAGCCCTGGCAGCGCAGGTTGCAGGAGTTGAGGATGGAGAGGTAGAGGAAGGGCGGAAAATATTCGCCGCGCTTGATGCGGCGCTTGAATTTCTCGACGGAGAGCAGGCCCTTCACGCCGAAATTCCACATGAACTTGCCGAGCAACCGGGGGTCGGTCGTGCGGAGGATGCGGAGGGCGAGCTGTGGAAACATGGTGTGTGAGAGTGGAGCATCGGCGCGGCATTTCAAAAGGAAAGCGCGGCTTCGATGGAGCGCCGCCCGTCCCGGCGGCCACGTCGCTCTACGCGCAGCGTCAAACTTTCAACTTTCCCGGCATCGTTTGGTAAGCGCGACAAGAACTGGCGCTGCGCGCTTTGGCTTTGGCCGCCGGGACGGACTGCGCTCCATTTGCAAAAAGAAAACCCGGCGTCCGCGCAGATGCATGGACGCCGGGCTTGTGGGATTCAGGCGTGCTTAACCTTCGGGATTGGGCCGGCGGGGTTCGCCATCCGGACGGGGGGCGTCGCCGGGAGGACGCTCACGACGCTCGGGTTTCGGTCCGCCATCACGCGGACCACCTTCGGGACGCGCACCTTCGCGGGGCGCATCGCCACGGGGCTTGTCACCGCGCTCGCCGTCGCGGGGACGGTCAGCATCCTTCGGGCGTTCACCGTCGCGCGGGCGTTCTGCATTGCGAGGCTGATCGCCGTCACGCCGCGCACCTTCGCGAGGTGCATCGCCACGGGGCTTGTCGCCGCGCTCGCCGTCACGAGGACGGTCGCCGTCTTTTGGCCGTTCGCCATCGCGCGGGCGCTCTGCATTGCGGGGACGCTCTCCGTCCCGGGGGCGTTCCGCATTGCGAGGCTGCTCGCCGTCGCGGGGGCCACGCGCTTCTCCGCGCGGCTCACCATCACGCGGTCCGCCCTGTGGCGGACCCGGAGGGCGTCCGCCTTCGCCGCGCATGCCTTGCGGTGGCGGTCCGAGCAAATCCCGGATGGTGAGTTTGCCATCAGGGCCTTTTGCGAGATGGCGCAACGAATCCGAAGCGGCAGCGATTTCGTCCTCGGAGATGATGCCGTCGTGGTTCTTGTCGAGCGCGGCAATGACCGGAGGAACGTGTGGCGGGTTTGGCATTTCCCTGCGAGGGGAAGGACGTTCGCCTTGCGGCTGCCGGCCTTCGCCGGGTGGTGGTCCCGGAGGGCGACCCTCCGGCTGCTGTGCGTTTGCGAACCCCGCTGGCATCGCGAGTGCGAGTGCGATGATGGTTGTGTAGTTTTTCATGACTTGGTTTTGGTTTGGTTTTCTGTGTTTGTTGCCCGGCGGCCGGGCGATGGTGAGGAAAGGCGAGGGACTCGGATTGGCTGAGTGGGAGTTTCTTTGAGTAAACTAACAGCAGCGTCATTAAGGGCGTATGTGCGATGCCCCGGAGAATTGTGAAGGAAGTGTAAATGCGATTTTCGCTGCCAGCCAATGCGCGCGGCTGGAATAGCGGATCAAAGAACCGCTTCATCTCAGGTATTCACCATGAAGCGATTCTCCCCATGAACCACGTGCATACCTCCCGCCCTGCTTGCAACATCTCCGCCGTCCTGCTTGCCGCCGCATTCCTCGGCAGTGCATCTGCGAATGCAGCCGATACGCTGCAAAGCAAGAGCACCTACTCGAAATCGTACGGCGCCACGAAGGGTGCCGTTGAGGTGGATGCGGCGAAAGATCTCCCGCGTTATCCCGCCGTCGAGCTGAAGGACGCGGTTGCGACTTGGAAAGTGAAGCCCGGCTTTCGCATGAAGCTTGCGGCGCATGAGCCGCAGTTGCGCAGTCCGATCGCAATTTCATTCGACGAGCGCGGGCGCATGTTTGTCGTGGAGATGATTGATTACTCCGAATTGCGCGACGTGACGCCGCACCTCGGACGCGTCTCGATGCTGGAGGACAGGGACGGCGACGGCATCTACGAGACGAGCACGGTCTTCGCCGACAATCTTCCGTGGCCCACCGGCATCATCTGTGCAAACGGCGGCATCTACGTCATCGCCACGCCGGACGTGTATTTCTTCAAGGACACGAAAGGCGCGGGCAAGGCCGACGTGCGCGAGGTGGTGTTCAGCGGCTTCGGCACTGGGCTGAAATTGCTGAACGTGCAGGGCCTTGCGAATTGCCCGCAGTGGGGCCTCGACAACCGCATCCACATCCAGGCCGGCGGCGGAAATCGCGGCGTGGTCACTTCGCCGAAGCGTCCTGATTTGAAAGGCGTCGAACTCGGCGGGAAGGACTTCTGGTTCGACCCGCGCACGTACGAGTTCGGCCTCGAAGCCGGCGGCGGGCAGTTCGGCATGAGCTTCGACGACTACGGACGGAAGTTCGCGTGCAGCAATTCCGATCACCTTCAGTACTTCGTGTATGACGATCGCTACGCCGCGCGGAATCCGTTCTTCTCCATGCCGTCGCCGCGCCAGAGCATCGCGGCGGATGGCGGTGCGGCGGAGGTCTATCGCATCAGCCCCGACGAGCCGTGGCGCATCGTCCGCACGCGCTGGCGCGTCGCGGGCGTGGTGAAGGGAATGGTCGAGGGCGGGGGACGCGTGAGCGGCTACTTCACCGGCGCGACCGGCACGACCGTCTATCGCGGCGACGCATACGGCGATGATTTCAAAAACAACACCTTCACCGGCGACGCGGGCGGCCAGCTCGTGCATCGGAAAAAAATCTACCCTGACGGCGTCTCGCTCATCGGCAAGCGGCCGGACGACGAGCAGAACTTCGAGTTTGCCGCGAGCAAGGACACGTGGGTTCGCGTGGTGAATTTTGCGAACGCTCCCGACGGCTGCCTGCAAGTGATGGACATGTATCGCGAAGTTATCGAGCACCCGTGGAGCATCCCCGATGAGATCAAGAAGCACCTCGATCTGAACAGCGGCAGCGACCGCGGCAGAATCTACCGCATCGAGCCCGAACGCGCCGACTGGCAGCGCCGCGCTAGCGTTGATCTCAGCAAGGCGAGCACTGCCGAGCTGGTGAAAACACTGGAGCATCCGAACGGCTGGCACCGCGACACCGCCGCTCGCCTGCTGTATGAAAGGCAGGACAAGTCCGCGGTGCCGATGCTTGAGAAGCTGATGGGAACCTCCCCGAGCGCAGTCGCGAAAGTACACGCACTCGCTGCACTTGAGGGTCTGGGTGCCCTGCGCGATGCGATCGTGATTTCGGCCATGGATGATCGGAGCGAGCATGTGCGCATGCGCGCGATGAAACTCGCCGAAAGCTTCCTGCCGAGCTCCTTTCCCAACACTCCAATCTGGAAAGGGGTGAAACGAGGTGCACACGATTCCAGTCTGCTGGTGCGTTTTCAGGCAGCGCTGACCGCCGGGCAATTCGCGGATGGCGATAAGAGCATCCCGCTCCTCG
>JBDSAR010000039.1:0-2056 GCA_039922035.1 Chthoniobacteraceae bacterium | reverse complement strand
GCCTTGGTTTGAAACGCGCGCGTGCCATCGCTCCGCGCTACAGCGTGAATTTGCAGACCGAAAACGACATGCCGGCACTCGCCACACACGCCAGCACGTCATCCCCCGGCACGATGAACCCGCGCTGTGCTGCCATCGCGATCGACGCCGGGATGGACGCCGCTGCTATGTTTCCAAACTCGGGGTAAATCGAAAACATCTTGTGCCCCAGTCCAAACGCCTCGAATCCCTTCACCCATGCCTTGTGTGTGGCCGAGTGCGTGAAGATGGCCTTGATGGAATCCATGTCCACCGATGCGCGGCGGACCAGCCTCTCCATCTCCGGAATGGCCTCGCGGAAAAGGTCCGCTCCAAAGGACGAAAAGCGCAGCGGACGGCATTCCGCCATTTTTTCCGTCGGCACACAGCGCCCTCGGAAACCCTCCGTCGGCATCACGCACAACTCCGCCAGATCCGGCCGCGATGAAAATTGAAACTGAATCGCTTCCTGCGGACCCGCGGTCGCCTGCAGCACCGTGGCTGTCGCGCCTTCGCCGAGCGTGTAGGACGGGAAAAGGAAGTGCAGGTCCGAGGTTTTCTCCACGCGGAATGCCTGCGGATTGATGTAGCCGTGCTCCCGCATGCTGAACTCGGCATTCACCACGAGCACGTTTCTCACGTCCCCGGCCGTGATGAGTGTGGATGCGATATACATGGCGCGCATCCAACTGTTGCACGCGTCCATCACGTCGAAACACTTCGCATTTCGCAGTCCCGTGGCGTGCGCGATCATGTAGGCATCACCGGGTTCCACAAATCCGCGATCCACTCCCGCATAGATGACCTGATCGACCTCGGAGGGCGCGAGCCCGGCCTTTTCCAATGCCTCGGTGATCGCCGATGCGAGAAGTTCGATGGGCTTCTCCGAGACACCGAGCCAATGCCTCTGGATGAGACCTGATTTCTCCAGGAAAAGCTTCACCTCATGCAGCAATTTCTCGAAGTTTCCCCGGAACATGTGCGCACTGTGCGTGCGGAGCATTTCCAAAATGTCGTCGTTGGTTACGATGCGTGACGGTGCCCTGAAGGCGACGGATGCGATTCTCATCTCAAATCTCACTGACGATTGCGTGCTTCATGCAGGTTCTGTAGCCGCATCCATGCCGGAAAGCCGCAGCCGTGTCATCGCGAAGATTGTGGAAAAGCGAAAGTTGCTGCGGTGCTTGCCGTCGAATTCCGAAGCGGCGCTCCAATTTTCGATGCGTTACGGGCGATGCCTCTGCACCATCGAGCGGAAATCGCCGAGATTGTACGGCCCGACGAAAGGCTGCGCCAAGTCCACCTCGGCCACCGCGACTGCGCCCCATTTCGACGCCTTCGCGATCGGCGTGCCTGCGCGATCGAATACGGCGGAGATCATCCAGTCGCTTTCCGCCGCGGTGAACGTGCTGCTCACAAGATAGACGTGATTTTCACACGCACGCGCGCGCGCCAGCAGCGGGTCGCAGCCCCACACCGGCCACGCGATCACTTCCGCGCCGCGGTTTCCGAGTTCGCGTGCGACCTCGGGGAAGAAGCCGTCGTAGCACACCATCAGCCCGACTTTGCCGAATGCAGTGTCGAACACCGGATACTCGTGGCCGGGCGCGATGCCCTTTTCCACTTCGCCGTGTGGCAGGCAGACCTTCCGGTATTTTCCGATGAGCTTGCCATCCGGCCCGATCAGCACGGCGGTGTTGAAGACAAGATGCGCGTCGCGCTCATAGAGGCTCAGTGCGATGTGCAGGCGGTGCTTCGCCGCGAGGCTGCCGAAGTATTCTGTGGAGGGGCCGGGCACAGGCTCGGCGAGATCCACAGAGTTCTTCTTGAGACTCGCCGTCGGCAACGTCTCGCCGAGCACCACGAGGTCCGCATGCTGCCGCGCGGCCTCCGCGATGTGCGGGGCAAATTGCTCGCAGTTCTCGCGCGGCGATTTCCCATTCGGCAGGAAATGCACCGTCGCGAGCCGCACCTTGCGCGCCGCGGGTTGCGCGGTTTTTTCAAAGATCACATCGCTCCACTCCACACGCCCGTTCGG
>JBDSAR010000038.1:0-11029 GCA_039922035.1 Chthoniobacteraceae bacterium | reverse complement strand
GCCGATGGCCACGAGCGTCGCGGACTGCAAGGCGATCGTCGATTTGGTGAAAAGGACGGGCCTCAACTACATGATGGCCGAGACCGTGGTCTATGCGCGCGAGTATCTTTTCATGAAGGAGCTGCTTGACAGCGGGAGGCTCGGCAAGCTGCAGTTCGTGCAGGCGAGCCATCAGCAGGACATGGACGGCTGGCCGAACTATTGGCCGGGCCTGCCGCCAATGTGGTATGCGACTCATTGCGTGGGGCCGGTCTCCGGGCTCGTCGGCGCGCCGGCGGAATATGTGTCGTGCTTCGGCTCGGGCACGATCCGCAAGGAGCTGATCAAGAATTACGGTTCGCCTTGTGCCGTCGAGACGGCGCACATCAAATACAAGGGCACCGACGTGAGCGCGCGGATCATCCGCAGCCTGTTCGAGACGGCGCGGCAGTACCGCGAGAGCATTGATGTGTATGGCGACAAGGCGTCCGTCGAATGGCCACTCATCGAGCACGAGCCGCTCGTGCTGCACACCGCGAAACTCCCCGAGCCGGAGATCCCGAAGCTCGTGAAGACGCCCGACTTTGCCAAGCGCCTGCCGAAGGCGCTCCAGCCTTTCACCACCGGCGGCGTGTACGGCGGCAAGGGCAAGAAAGGCCACCGCTCTTTCACCCAAGGTGCCGGCCACGGCGGCTCGCATCCTCATCTCGCGAATGAATTCGTGATGTCGCTCGTCGAGAATCGCGACCCATTCCCGAATGCGAAGCAGGCCGCGAACTGGACCTGCGTCGGCCTCTGTGCCCACGAGAGCGCGCTCAAGGGCGGCGCGATTGTGAAGCTCCCGAAGTGGACGCTCTGATTTCCCCTCTCAATCCCCACCCACCAACCCAACTACATCAACATGTCAGCAACCACTGAAGGTATCGCACCAAATGCCAAACGGCTCCTGTTCGCAGGATTCATGGCCATCCTCGCAGCCGGCGTCGGCTACTCCGTCCGCGGCGGAATTCTGGGCCAATGGGCCGAGCAATTCGGCTTCACCATGACCGAACTCGGTGCCATCACCGGCGGCGGTCTCACGGGCTTCGGCATCGTGATCATCATCAGTTCGCTGCTCGCCGACAAAATCGGCTACGGCAAGCTGATGGTCACGGCCTTCATCCTCCACTTTATCTCTGCGGTGGTCACCCTTCTGGCACCTGCTGCATTTGCGGCCGGCGGCAAGACAGCGGCGTTCAACTGTCTCTTCTGGGGCATGTTCATTTTCGCCATCGGCAACGGCCTCGCCGAAGCGGTCGTGAATCCGCTCACCGCCACGCTTTTCCCGAAGAAAAAGGCGCACTACCTGAATATCCTCCACGCCGGCTGGCCAGCGGGCCTCGTGCTCGGCGGTCTGGCGTCCGCCTTCATGGCGGGCAAGGCTGCGGATGCAACGGCGGGCACTGCGGCTGTCGCAGCGGTGGACTGGAAGATTCAGATGTCGCTCTTCATCATCCCGGTGGTCGGATACGGCGTGATGCTGCTCGGGCAGAAGTTCCCGAGGTCGGAAGCCTCCAAGGCGGGTGTCACGCTCGGCGAAATGATCGGCACGGTCTTCGCGCCGCTCATGATCGTGCTCCTGATCATCCACGCGCTCGTCGGCTACGTGGAACTCGGCACCGACTCCTGGATCAGCAAGATCACCGGAAGCATCATGGAAAGCCCTGCGGCCGGCCTGAAGCTGTTCGTCTATACCTCGATGCTGATGTTCTTCCTGCGCTTTGTCGCCGGCCCGATCGTTCACACCATCTCGCCGCTCGGTTTGCTCTTCGTGAGTGCCTGCCTCGGCGCGACCGGCCTCACACTCCTCAGTGGAGCCGACACGGTGAAAATGTGCATCATCGCCGCCACGGTCTATGCGTGCGGCAAGACCTTCCTCTGGCCCACGATGCTCGCAGTGGCATCCGAGCGCTTCCCGAAAGGCGGTGCCGTGGCGATCGGAATGCTCGGTGGCATCGGCATGCTTTCCGCCGGTCTCCTCGGCGGTCCCGCGATCGGCTTCAAGCAGGACTTCAACGCCTCAAAGAACCTCAAGGAAGTCGCGCCTGCGACCTACGAGCGCTACAAGGCCGCGAACGAAAACACCTTCTTCGGCTTCAAGACCGTCGGCCTCGATGGCGCAAAAGTCGGCATCCTCGACGACGGCGGCAAGGAACTCACCCGCGCAGGCGAACTCCTCGCCAAGGAAGGCAAGAAGGATGAAAACCACGCGAAGCTCGCAAGCTGGTGGGCCAGTGCAAAGCCTTCGGCTGACGCTGACAAGAAACCCGTGCAGACCGCAGGCATCTTCGGCGGAAAAATGGCGCTCAAGCTGACCGCCTACGTCCCGATGGCGATGGCCGTCCTTTACCTCCTGCTCATCATCTATTTCAAGGCGACCGGCGGCTACAAAGCCCTGCATGTGACTGGCGAACAGGCCAGTGGCGGCGTCCAAGGTTCGATGGAAGCATAGGACGAACACCGAGTTGAATTCAGCAACGGGGCAGGGCGCGAGCCTTGCCCCGTTTGCTTTTTCCCGGCAAAGCTCCGCGCACGAATGAAAGCCTGGCTGCAACTTTTCCGAGTCCCGAACCTCTTCACGGTGCCGGGTGATCCGCTCGCGGGGTTCCTCATCGCCACCGGCGGACGGCTGGATATGCGCGCACTCTGCGCCGTGCTCGCAAGCCTCGCGATCTACGCGGCAGGACTCGCGATGAATGACCTCGCCGATTTTGCCGAAGACAAAACCGACCGCCCAAAGCGCCCGCTGCCGAGCGGCGCGATTCCGCGCAACACGGCGTGGTTCGTCACGGTGAATCTCACGCTCTTCGGCCTCGTCCTCTGCTACCTCGCCGGACCGCAGACGCTGCTCATGGGCATCGGCACCGTGATGGGCGTGGTGCTCTACAATTTCATCACGAAAAAAATCCCCGTCATCGGCGCGCTGAACATGGGCGTGTGCCGCGGGATGAGCCTGCTGCTCGGCGCTGCCGCCGGGCTCGGTCCCGATCCGCAGTTGCTCGACACCGCAGCGCTGCTCGCGCGAATCCAGCCGGTCGTCGCCGCCACACTCATTGCCTTCGCACCGATGAGCGGACAGCGGTTCTTCGTCTTCGCGATCGGCGCGGCGCTGCTCGTCGCGATCTACATCGCCGCGGTGACCAATCTCGCGCGCTTCGAGACGCGCAAGGACTACCCGAAGATCGCACGCATCCTTCCGCTTGCCTCGCTGCTGATCGGCTTCGTGATCCTGAAGCAGGCGACGGACACGATGCTGCGCGATCAGTCACCCGCCCTGTGGCTCGTGGCGATCATGCTCTGCGCGATGAACACCGCCGAGATCATGCGCGATCCCCCCGCCCCGCTGCCACCGCGCATCGGCGGCTTCATCCGCATCCTCCCGGTGATGCAGGCCGCACTGTGCGTGCTGCCGAGCGTGCCCGGCCCCCTGCGCAAGACGCCCGTGAGCCTGCTCGTCGCGCTGTTGCTCCTCGCGTGTGTGCCGGTTCATGCGTGGCTCGGGAAAAAATTCTACGCGAGCTGAGCGTTCCGAATCGGAGGAGCGCCCATGTGGGGCCGACGGATCGTCGGCCCCACCTTCAGCCAGCGCGACCCTGTTCCATTCCTTACTGCTTGAAATGATCGAATTTCGACTGGGCACTGAGAACTGAGCACTTGCCTTTCCCCCTGCAAACCGCGTTCGCTTTGCTCATGAAACATCGCGCCTCCAGCATCTCCCCCGATTGGTGGGACTACACCTGCCTGCCGAAGGAACTCGTCGATGAAGCCGCGCGCCTCACGCCGCGCGACATCGAGAAGCTCGCGCGCCCCGGATTCCGCGTCGTGATGTACGACACGCTTGAGGATTTCTACCTCGCTGAAGCGCTCGAGTACATTGATGCGTGGCGGCAGAGCACCGACGACAATCCTGTCGGCATCTGCCGTCCCATCGGCCCGACGGAGCAGCTCCCGCTCGTCGCACGTCTCGTAAATGAACTCGGGCTCGACATTCGCAGCGGGCATTTCTGGGGGATGGACGAGTGGTTCGATCCGGCGACGGGCAAGGAGGTGCCCGTCACGCATCCGCTGTCATTCGAGAAAGCCGATCGCGAGATGCTCTTCAACCGCATCGCAAAAAAGCAGCGCATGCCCGACGCAAATCTCCATTTCCCAAAGGCCGACACGCACGCCTACCGCGCGAGCTGGGACGCGGGCGTGCGCTGCGCGGTGATGCAGGGCGGCCAGGGCGATGTGAAACACTGGGCGTTCAACGACCCGCTGCCGCGCCGCGGGAAATTCAAGACCGCCGCGCCGAAGGTGGACGACTACCGCAAGCTCACGACGCGCGTCGTCGAACTGCACCCACTCACCATCGCGCAAAACGCGCGCACGAGCGGCGGCGGAAACATCTCGATGATCCCGACGATGGCGATCACGGTCGGGCCTCACGAAACATGGAAGGCGGAGAAGGTCTCGATCTGGCAGGCGGGCTGTCACGATAATCCATTCGGCCAGCGGCTCACGGCATTCATGATTTCAAAAGGCATCGCCGACCCGTGCGTGCCGATGTCGCTCCTCGCGGATCATCTGAACGTGCAGTTCAACTACTACCGCGGCGGCCTCGGCTCCTGCGCGGTGGAGATGCACTGAGCGATCGGAAGAACGCAGACGCAGGATTCCACGCGCGCCTCCGCGCAGAGTTCAGTCCACGAAAATGAACTCGTTCGTCTCCAGCAGCACCTGCGCATAGCGCTCCCACGGTGTGAACGGATCGATCTTCGGCGGCGGGCCGGCGAACTGTTTCTTCGCGTCGTACGAGATGCCGTCGGCGGAATACAGGACGGTTTGCCACGTGAAGCTGTCGCTGTTGTCGTCGCCTTTGCTCTCGACGATGAAATCCAGCGTCTCGCCGGCGGCGAGTTCGATGCGCTCAATGGCACTCGGGACGGTCGCCTTTGGTCCCACTTCGTATTCCGCGAGCGGGCCCTGCTTGCTGCTGACAATGCGGGCGTGGATGCCGTTGCCTACGGAGGCAGCACGCACGATCTCGCCGGAAAGCGAGACCGTCATTTCACGCGATGCGGTGAAGCGCCGGATCGCGGCGAGACTTTGCGAAGGATGTCCGCCGGTGGCGTTGATGTGGACGTAGCCAAACTTCGGATCGGGCAACTTCGGGCCGGTCTGCCACGCCGTGCCGCTCCAACTCGCGAACGGCGTGAACGAAACCGCGTGCGTCGCCGCGTCGTAATTGCCGTAGCCGTAGCGCCACGCGGGAGTCGGCGGCGGCGTGCGCTGCGCGGTCTCCGCGGCCTTCACGTAATCAACGGCGGCCTTCACTTCGGCAGGCGTCGCATTCCTCGCGAGGACGTGCTGGTAGAGCATCTGCACGTGCCGCTCCTCGGGCTGTGTGGAGGCAAAGTCCGGACCAGCGGTGAGCGTTTCGGCCTGCGCGATGACGAAGGGGCTGTTCATCATGTAAAGCGCCTGCTGCGGGACGCTCGTCGTGGAGCGTTGTGCATTCATGAGGTCGGGGCTCGCGAAGTCGAAAGTGCGCAGTGTGCCGGGGAGATTCTGCCGGTCAATGTAGGCATAGACCGCGCGGCGTTTCGGGTAGGGCTCCTTGAAAAGCTGCACCGGACGTCCGCCGATCGTCGCATCAAGATTTCCCGCGGCGGCGAGGAGCGAGTCGTGCATCGCCTCCCATTCGAGGCGCTGGCGATTCTGACGCCACAGCAACCGATTTTCCGGATCCACCGATTGCGGATTTTTTCCGGTGGCCTGGGCAAGTTGCGCGGGATGCACGGACTCCTGCATCCACGTGCTGCTCAGCAAAATCGTGCGGTGCAATTTTTTCAGCGACCAGCCCTGTTCGGTGAAATTCGCGGCGAGCCAGTTCAGCAGATCGATCTGCACGGGCTTTTCGCTGCGCACTCCGAAGTCGCCGGGCGTGGCCGCGAAGCCACTGCCGAAGTGATGCAGCCACACGCGATTCGTGATGACCCGTGCGGTCAGCGGATTCGCAGGCGCCGTGATCGCCTTTGCGAGTTCCAGTCGCCCGCTGCCCTGCTTGAACGGCGCGGCGTCGCCTCCGAGGAAGGACGGGAACCTGCGGTCCACCAGTTCGCCGGGACGCGCCGGATTTCCGCGGATGAAAACGTGCGGCTTCACGGGCTGCGGGCGATCGCGGAGCACGTGCGCACGCGGCGGCGCGCCGGGTTCGAGTTCGAGCTTCACGAACTTGAGCTTCACCTTGTTCCGCTCATCGAGAATTTTGCGGGGGATGCGGTTCTTCGAGATGAGCGGCTCGATCGTCTCGCCTGAGATGAAAATCGAAAGCCCGGACGCGATGCGCAGGGTCGCGCTGAGCTTGTCCGCGATGTTCTGATCCGACGCGCGCAACTCGGCGAGCAGTCCGGCTCGCGCCTTTTCAAATTCAGGATCGGCTTTGCCACCCGGAAGCAGCGGGAGCTTCTCCGGATCGGAGTCCTCCTCGCTCGACGCCATCACGCCGTACAGCGCGTAGTAGTCCTTCGCGGTGATCGGATCGAATTTGTGATCGTGGCAGCGCGCGCAGCCGACGGTGAGCGACATCGTGCCGCGCATGATCACGTCAATCCGGTCATCAATGATGTCGTTCGTGTTATTCAGAAAACGGCGGCCCAGCGTGAGGAAGCCGAGCGCGGCGATGTCGCCGGGCCTCGCGCCGGAGCCGGGGATGTCGGCGGCGAGCTGGCGTGTGAGAAACTGGTCGTAGGGCATGTCCTCGTTCAGTGCGGCGATGACCCAGTCGCGATACGTCCACGCGAACGGGTACTCGCGGCTCACGCCGCCCGCGAGGTATCCACGGTGATCCGCGTAGCGCGCGACATCGAGCCAGTGCCGGCCCCAGCGCTCTCCGTACTGCGGCGAGGCAAGCAGGCGATCCACGACCTTCGCAAAGGCGTCGTGCGTCGGTGCGGGATCATTTTGAAAATCGGCGACTGCGGTGGACGTGGGCGGCAGGCCCGTGAGATCGAACGTCGCGCGGCGGATGAGCGCGTAGCGCGAGGCGATCGGCGAAGGCGCGAGCCCTGCGGTTTCGAGCTTGGCGAGGACGAAGCGATCCACTTCGTTTTGCGCCCAGTGCGCGGCGTCTTTCACGGCAGGCACGGCCGGTTTGCGGATCGGCTGGAAGGCCCAGTGCGTGCGCGCGACATCGGCTTTCGACGGCGCGGCCTTGTCGTTCTCAGGCCACGGCATGCCCATCTTCACCCACTCGGTGAGCGCGGCGATTTTTTCGTCGGAAAGCTTCGGCGCCTTCTCGGGCATCTTGTTGTCAATCTCGTGCCGGATGCTCTTGATGAACGTGCCCTTCATCGGATCGCCGCGGAAGACGACCGGCCCCGAGTCACTCCCCTTCAACAGCGCCGCGAGCGAATCCACGCGCAGGTCACCCTTCTGTTTTTCCTCGCCGTGGCATTTGTAGCAGTGGTCCGCGAGCACAGGGCGGACGGATTTCTCGAAAAACTCCACCTGCTCGTGCGTGGGCGCGGCGTCCGTGGGCACGCTGTGCGCGACGGTGGCAAAAAGGATCGTGGAAAAAATGCGTCGCATGTGTCGCCAACGGTAATCGAAGTGCGGCGGGTGTCTTTAGTGAAAATCGCGGAAGCGATACGATCGAGGTGAACCGCGAAGATGCGAAGGGATCAGGAACATCATACGGTGGAATCCGATCGCAATCCCACACTTTGGCGGACCGGGAATCGCGCAGCGCGGCAAGTGCCCTGCGTGAAAAATCCGAGCGCTCTCCGGACGGAACCCGGCTCAAACGGCGACTCCGGGACGCCCGTCGCCTTTCCGGGAATCGAGCGCGTTGCGGACGATGTCGGTGAGATTTCCGCAAAAATAGGGCTTCGGCAGGTAGTTCACCCCGTCCTCGAGGTGTACGTCGCTGTCGAACAGTTGGCTGCTGTAGCCACTTGTGTAGATGACTTTGACGTCCGGTTTCGTAGCCAGGCAGAACCGCGCGACATCGAGTCCGCTCGCTTTGCCAGGCATCACCATATCGGTGAGCACGAGATCCACTTCCTCCCTGCAAGTCGTCCAGCGCTCGATGGCGGCGTCCCCAGTCTCGGCTTCGAGCACGGTGTAGTTGCAGCCCTGCAAGACCTCGACGACGAGCGAACGCACTGCGGCGTCATCTTCCACTACGAGGATGGTCTGGCCACCATCGCCCGCGGCCGGCCCGGGGCGTGAATCCTCGCTGCGCTCCGGGACGCGATCGGTCGCGGGGAAACAGATGCGGAAAGTGCTGCCCTCGCCGACATGGCTGTCCACCTCGACCCAGCCATCGTGCTGCTTCACGATGCCATACACTGTCGCGAGTCCCATGCCGGAGCCCTCGTTCGTGGCCTTGGTCGTGAAGAAAGGTTCGAAGATGCGCCGGCGCGTCGCCTCATCCATGCCGGTGCCGGTGTCGGCGATGCTCAGGCAGATGTAGTCGCCAGGCCCGGCATCCGGGTTGCGTGCGGAGGCGTCGGCACCGAGGGTGAAATGGGTGGTGCCGATCGTGATGACGCCGCCCTCCGGCATCGCATCGCTGCTGTTCAGAGTCAGATTCACCAGCGCCTGCTCGATGCTCGTGATGTCGGCGAAGACCGGACGGACTCCGCCGGCGAGATTGGTCTGGAGCGTGATCTTTTCTCCCAGCAACCGGCTGAGCTCGGAGGTGAGATTGCGAACGGCATCGTTGAGATCGATGACCCGCGGACGGACCATGTTGCGGCGGCTGAAAGTGAGGAGCTTACGCGTGAGGTCCGCGGCGCGCTCTGCTGCGATGCTGATCTGAGCGAGCGAATTCAATGCCTCGCACGACGCGCCGGAGGCCCCCTGATGCAGGCTCGCATGGCCCTGGATGATCGTGAGCAGGTTGTTGAAGTCGTGCGCGACACCCGCTGCGAGTTGGCCGACGGCCTCCATCTTTTGCGCCTGCCGCAACTGGGTCTCGAGCTGGAGCCGATCCGAAATGTCCTGCGCCATCAGGAGGATGTGCGGCGCTCCCCCGACGGTGAGCGGCTCCAGCGACACCAGCGCGGTGCGCAGTCCGCGGTCACCTCCGCCGATCTGCGTCTCCACGTCGCGGACGATCTTCCCCTCACGGACGGATTCGAGGAAGCGCGTCTCGTCGTCCACGCACAGCCCGACATCCAGCGGCGTGCGGCCCAAGAGTACTTCGCGCGTGAAGCCGGTCATCGCAAGAAAGGCGTCATTCACATCCACAAACCGGAGCGCCGGAAGCGTCTGGATCGCCTGCGGGATCGGGCTGTTGCGAAATGCCTTTGAGGAGCGTTCCTCGGAAAGTGTGATCTCCGCATTGGCGGATTCCAGCGCCGCGGTCCGCCTTGCCACCATCTCCTCGATTTCGCTGAGCTGCCAGTCGGCCTGCCGTGTCACCAGCCATTTTTTCGTCAGCGCGTGCGCGACCTGCCGCAGTTCCACATTGTCGAATGGCTTCTTCAGCAGCACGAGGTTGTCACTCACGCCCAGCCGTTCCGAAATCGTCTCCCACGAATAATCCGAGTGCGCCGTGCAGACGACGATCTGCAGCGACGGATACTCTGCCCACAATTGCTCGATGATCTCCACGCCGTCCCACCCCGGAGGCATCCGCACATCCACAAATGCAAGCGCGTACGGCTGACCCTCCGCGATCGCCCGCCTCACTTTCTCCAGCGCCTCCGGGCCTTGAAATGCGAAGTCCACCGTGAAGGGCGCCCCCGGTCGCTTCGGCTTCGGCGTTTCCCCGAACAGTCCCGCCTCCGCATCGTCCAATGCTTCGTTTCGCATCTGCGAATCCAAAAGGAACTTCTTGAAATCCTCATGCATCGCCGGGCTCTCATCCACCAGAAGGATGCGGCGGTTTGTCTCAAGAATCATGCAACCGCCTCCAGTTGCGCGACGCAACGTCCGCCACACACACACGTGTTGCGGGACGACGCCTCGGCGGAAATAGGATATCGGACGGGATGCGAGCGCATGGCTGCTGATCGGGTTGCTCCGGTGACATGCTAGCAATTCCGATTCCACGGAAGGGCGCTCTTTTAATCAGTCGAAAAGATCGGTTGAACGCGGGCGCAAAGGCGGATTGAAAGCCCCTCCGAGCAAGGCAGGAGCTTTCGCGCAACCTTTTCCCTGCTCCGCGCTTCCACAAAATCAGGGGTTTTTCGAAGTGAAACCAAAGCTTCAACCGTGAAAGCGCGTGTTTTTGAAATGCGGAGACGCAAAGACGCGGAGAAAACGTGGGGCCAATGATCCGCTCTCACCATCCTCCTCTTCCTCCGCGTCTCTGCGTTTCACTTCTGACTTTCGGGACACACTCTAAGATTGTTCGCGACCGCGGACTCTCCCTGCGCTCTCATCCCAATTCTCCAACCCATGAAATCCGCCCCGCACATCCTCACCGCACTCATCGCCACCGCCACCCTCGCATTCGCCGAGGACAAGCCGAAGCACCCCATCGGCTACCAGGACACACCCATCATCCCCGGCACGAAATGGCACGTCCATGACGGCGAGCGCCCGCAGCCCACAGTCGTCACGCCCGGCGAAAAACCCGGCGATGCACCGAGCGATGCCGTCGTCCTTTTCGACGGCAAGGATTTTTCAAAATGGAAAAACGCCAAGGGCGAGGACAGTCAGTGGAAGGTCGAGAATGGCTATGTCGAAGTCGCGCCGAAGACCGGTGACGCATTGACGAAGGACGAGTTCGGCCCCGACTTCCAGCTTCACCTCGAATTCGCCACTCCGCCGCCCGTCGGCGACAGCCAGGGCCGCGGCAACAGCGGCTGCTTCCTCTTCGGCAAATACGAAATCCAAATCCTCGACAGCTACCAAAACCCGACATACGCCGACGGCGGAGCGACTGCGATCTACGGCTACATGCCCCCGCGCGTGAACGCCTCCCGCCCTCCAGGCCAGTGGCAGGCCTACGACATCCTTGTGGAAGGCCCGCGCTTCAAGGACGGCAAGCTCGCGAAGCCTCTCGTCGTGACCG
>JBDSAR010000037.1:0-19745 GCA_039922035.1 Chthoniobacteraceae bacterium | reverse complement strand
ACGATGCGAAAAAGTCCGATCTCGCCGGTCGCGCGCGTGTGCGTGCCGCCGCAAAGTTCCATCGAATAACCGTCGAGCCCGTCGGCACCGCCGCCGATTTGCACAACGAGCACGGTTTCGCCGTATTTGTCGCCGAAGAACTGCATGATGTCGGCCCGCCCGCGCACTTCGGCGTAAGGCACTTCAATCCACGAGACGGAGGCGTTATCGACGATGCGCTCGTTCACCAGCCGCTCGATGTCGCGCACCTGCACGGACGTGAGCGCGGCGCTGTTAAAGTCGAAGGTCAGCTTGTCGGGGCCAACGAACGAACCTTTCTGCGTCGCCTCGCGCGAGACGACTTCGTGCAGCGCCCAGTGGAGCAAATGCGTGACGGTGTGGTGCCGCTGGATGGCGTTTCGGCGAGCGGGGTCCACGAGCAAAGTCACCTCGGTGCCGACTGCGGGCGCATCGGTGCCGTCGAGGAAATGCAGCCATGTGTGGCCGGTCTTCTGCGTGTTCGCGATGCGCCACACGTCGGCGCCGTGCGTGAGTTCGCCGGAATCGCCGACCTGCCCGCCCATCTCGGCGTAGGCGGCGCTCGCGTCGAGCACCACAGCGGTGCGGTCCTTGAGCGCGACGACCTCGATCACCTTCGCGGGCGTCGAGAGCGAATCGTAGCCGACAAATTTCGTCGGCTCCTTCGTCTCGACTTCGGAAAGTTCGATCACCTGCTTCTTCTGCGCCGCGCGTGCGCGTGCGCGCTGCTTTTCCATCAGCTTTTCAAAGCCGCTTGTGTTCACCGAGAGCCCACGCTCGCGTGCCATCAGCTCCGTAAGGTCGAGCGGGAATCCCTGCTCGTCGTAGAGACGAAAGGCGAATGCTCCCGAAATCACACGAGCCGTCGGCAGCGCACTTGAAACGGGAGCACACGCTTCCAGCGTGTCGTGCTTCGCATCCTGCGAAGCACCTGCATCGGAAACAGCGAGCGCGATCCTGTCATTCCAAGTCCAAAGCCACCGATACTCCTCATCCGGCGCGACCAGATTCTCCGCACGAGGATTGTTGCAAATGTAGATAAACTTCTCCTCCACCTCGCCATCGCCACGCATGAGCCGGTCGTGCGATTCCTTCTCCCACACAGGCGTTCCACTCTTCCCCTCCGCCTTGTTGATTTCATTTGCAGTGAATGACTTCACCGAATGCGTCAGCTCCGCTAGCGTCCAAAACTCCGTTTCACCCTCTGCGTTCGTGGATTTTTTCCACGGCTGGAAAAGCGCGTGAACGTGGTCGGGCATGACGACTGCGGCGAACAGATCGTAGCGGACGCGATCGAAGTGCGTGAGCGCGGTCAGCACGATGTCGCGTGCGGCGGGACTCATGGCGCGGCGATCCTTTGTCGAGAAGGTGACGTGGTAGATTCCGTGCGGGCGTTCGTAGTGGGGGAGGTTGCGCTTGCTGTAGCGCGCGGATGGTTCCGGCAGGATGCCGGAACCGGCACGCTGGAAGCGTGCGCTCCCGGTTTCCTTCGTGCTTTCGGAGGCGCCGGTGAGTCTCGCGGCTTCGGCCTCGAAGAGCGCGATGCCCTTGTCCAGCGTCCTGTTGAATGACTCCTCCTCGCGCTTCAGCGTTTCCTCGACTTGCTTTTGCTTCGCGCGGATTTCGGGGAAGACGTCGCCCATCGTGCGGGCTAGGACGGCGGTGAGCTTGTAGAAAAACGGTTCCTTGAACCCGAGTGAACGGCCGTAGCGCACGGCGCGGCGCAGGATGCGGCGGAGGACGTAGTTGCGGTCGTTGTTGCCGGGCTGGATGCCGTCGGCGATGGCGAAGCTCAGCGTGCGGATGTGGTCGCCGATCACGCGGAATGCGACGTCCACTTTCTCCTGCTCGCTCGTCGGGATCACCTGGCCGTGCGCGTTCGGCTGCGGGAGCGTGCTGCCGTAGCGCTTGCCGCTCATCTTTTCGATTTCGTCGAAGATGGGGCGGAAAACGTCCGTCTCGTAGTTGCTGATTTTCGCGTTGGCGAAGTCGGTGAAATTTTTCGTGCACTGGATGATCGAGACGAGGCGCTCGAAGCCCATGCCGGTGTCCACGTGCTGCGCGGGGAGCGGCGTGAAGGTGCCGTCCGGGTTCGCGTTGAACTGGATGAAAACGTTGTTCCAGATCTCGATGCACTCGGCGGTGCCCTTGTTCACGAGCGCGCCGCGGGTGTCGCCGGCGGGCGTGAGGTCAATGTGGATCTCGCTGCACGGGCCGCACGGGCCGGTCTCGCCCATCATCCAGAAGTTGTCCTTCTTGTTGCCGTTCACGATGTGGACCTCGGGGTCGAGCCCCGCGCCGCGGAATTTCTCCGCCCACAAATCCCACGCCTCCTGATCGCGCTCGCTCGGATCGCCGAGCGATTTGTCCGGCTGGTAGATGGTCGCATACACGCGGTTCGGCGGGAATTTGAACCGCTCCACGATCAGCTCCCACGACCACTCGATGGCTTCCTTTTTGAAATAGTCGCCGAAGGACCAGTTCCCGAGCATCTCGAAGAACGTGTGATGATACGTGTCGAGGCCGACATCATCGAGGTCGTTGTGCTTGCCACCCGCGCGGATGCACTTCTGCGTGTCCGCCGCGCGCGTGTCGCTGCCGGGAATCGCGCCGCCCCACTTGCTCACGTCCGCATTCTTTTCCCCGAGGAAAATCGGGACGAACTGGTTCATGCCGGCGTTCGTGAAGAGGAGGTTCGGCGAGTCCGGCATGAGGCTGCCGGATGGCACGATGGTGTGCTTTTTCTCGCGGAAGAAATCGAGGAACGACTGGCGGATCTGGTTGCTGGTGAGCATGGCGCGTTGGGTGCGGTGAAAAGGGCGCGCAAGCTACATGGCGAGCGGGAAAGGTAAAGGCGGCGCTGCGGGACTCAGAAGCTGCGTAGGAATCCCGCGCGTGCGAAATCGCGCCTGCGGACAATAGCCCAGCACTTCAGTGCTGGGATCTCGGATCAAATGAAAAGAGTCCCGAATGGACGAAAGAAACGCGGCCATGCCGAGGGACTCTGCCGTCCCTGCGGGACTCGTTTCATCCCGGCATCACAACCCAGCACTGAAGTGCCGGGCTATTCTCAGCCGGGCAGGATTTTTCACATTCTGTCAGGCGATGTGGTGGAAGCAGTCGAAGGCACAATAGGCCGCATAGAGTGCGAGGAATGCGGCGGCGACTCGCGGGTGTGCAGTGATCGGCGCTTCAAGGCAGCGGTACGCGATCAGGAACATGCCGGGCAAAAACGGCAGCAGGTAGCGGAAGGAGGATTCGCTGTGCAGCGACCATGAGGGGAAAAGCACCGCGAGCGTGAGGATGAACGGCACGATGAAAATAAAATCGGCGCTGCGCAGATCGGGCCGTTGCTTTCCGGCGCGCCTTTGGAAAAAATCACCAAGCGCAAGCACCGCGAGCAGGACGGCGGTGACGGCCGCGCGCCAGCCGAGCGTTTCGCGTTCGCTCTCCTCGAAGCCGCGCACTTCATTCCAGCGCCCGACGATCACGGCGGGGAAGACGCCCTCGATCATGATGCGCGCCTGATTCGGCCATTCGTGCAGGTGCTTGAAGCTGTAACTCGCCTCGGCGTACGGCTCGATGCCCTGCGCGGCTAGGCGCGGGAGTTCGATTTTCTGAAACCACAGAGCGGCTGGCATCGGGATGAGGACGAGCAGCGCGAGCGCTCCGGCGACGGGCGTGAATTCGCGGAAACGCGGAATGGGGAGCGCGGACAGGACGAGCGCCGCGCCTGCCGCGCAGAAAAATGCGGCGGCGATGACGAGCCATTTTTCGAGAGGTGATATCGCATACGTCGCGCGGCGCGTCAGGAAGCGGTAGAGCACGGGCGCGATCGCGAGCATGCCGAGCCCGGCGGTGAAAATCCCTGCGAGGAAGCGACGGCGGAGGCGCGCTTCGCCGAGTTGATAGCGCAGCCGCTCGAAATGATCCGACCGCAGCCACAGCCACACGAGCGAGGCAAAGGCCTGGAAAATCGCGAGCTTCAGCACGTAAATCCCGGTGCCCATGAGCACGCCGAGCACGAGCCATCGCGCGACGGTGCGCTTTTCATCCACGCGCATCGTGGCGATCTGGATGAGGCCGACGGTGAGCAGCAGCGTGGAATAGCACCCGTGCGAAAACGTCGTGTAGCGCGCGATGGAGGAATTCGCGAGCGCGAGCGGGAGTGTGATGCCGAGCGCCGCGCCGATGCCGACCGAGCGCCGCAGCGCGAGGAAGAACACTCCGACGGCGAGGCTCCCGAGCAGCGCCGTCGGAAAACGGAATGCACCCGCACTTTCACCGAAGCCCGCGAAGAGCCCGGCGGCGATCGCCTGCTCGAGCGGCGCACCGTAGTTCGTGCCAGAAATGTAGAGCACGGGGTCGCCCGCGAGCAGGCGCTTCACGGTGGGCAGCGAATATTTCACCTCGTCCACCTGCACGATGGGCGCGGTCGCCGCGTACGGCATGCGCCACGCAAATGCGAGGACCACGAGCAGCAGGAAAAGCGCGGGCACCGCGCGCTCGGAGCACACGCGGGCAGTCGGGGATGCGCTTGGATTCGGCATGAAGCGTTCTCCGGGGATCGCTCCGTCCGCCTCAAGACAAAAGCTTCGGGGGCGAAATGCTGCGCCTTTGATCCTGCTGCGCCGGGCGGGTTTCGCAGGCAAATTCGGAATGGATAGCGTCAGCGGTCTCCGGCAGTCTGTGCCCGTCGGCAGATGCGACATTGAAAATGAAAGTCCCCTCGATCCCGCAAAACGAGCAGGTCCGTCTCGCCGCGCTCCACCGCTACGTTGTGCTGGACACGCCTCCGGAGGCGGAATTTGACGATTTCACGCGGCTGGCCTCCCAGATCTGCGGCACGCCCATCTCGCTCATCTCGCTCGTGGATGCAGGCCGCCAGTGGTTCAAGAGCCGCGTTGGACTCGATCTCAGCGAGACTCCCCGCGAGATGGCCTTCTGCGCCTACACGATCCTCGGGGACCAGATCTTCGAGGTGCCGGACGCTCTGAAGGATGAACGTTTTGCAGACCATCCGCTGGTGCAGGGTGCGCCGGATATCCGCTTCTATGCAGGCGCCCCGCTCCATGCGGCCGATGGGTCGAATGTCGGCACGATCTGCGTCATGGATCGCGTGCCGCACACACTCACCGATGGACAGCGGGACGCGCTCGAGATCCTCGGGCGCCAGATCATCCGGCAGCTTGAGCTGCGCACATCCGGCGCACGTTCGGCGCGCGACGCGGCTTTCCGCCAGGCGATCCTGGACAGCGCGGCGGCGTCCATCATTTCGACGACCCCGGAGGGCATCATCACCACGTTCAGTCACGGCTCGGAGCAGTTGCTCGGCTTCGCGGCGGATGAGGTCGTGGGGAAAAGGACGCCGGAGATCATCCACGACCCCGAGGAGGTCGTCGCGCGCGCGTCCGAGCTCACCCGTGAACTCGGACGCCCCGTCGCCGCGGGCTTTGAAGTGTTCGTCTGCAAGCCCAGTTGCGGAAACCCCGAGACCCGCGATTGGACCTACATCCGAAAGGACGGGATGCGCATCCCCGTGCTGCTGTCGGTCTCCGCCATCCTGGATCACCAGGGAGTGCTCACCGGATTCCTCGGTGTCGCGCGCGACATCACCGAGCTGAAGCGCGCCCAGGCTGACCTCGAGAACGTCGCCGCCGAACTGAGCCGATCAAATTCCGATCTCGAAAAATTTGCCTACATCGCATCGCACGATCTCCAGGAGCCGTTGCGGATGATCACCACCTATCTCCAGCTTCTCATGAAGCGATACGCGGGAAAGCTCGACGCTGAAGCGGATCAATTCATCGGATTTGCCGTGGACGGCGCGGCGAGACTGCAGACACTCGTCCGCGGCCTCCTGACCTACGCCCGGATCGGCACCGGGAAGGCGACGGCAGTCCCGGTGCATATCGCCGCCCCCATCAAAGTCGCGCTCGAGAACCTCAAGCTAATCATCGCGGAAAAGGAGGCGATGATCATCGAGGGTCCGATGCCGACCGTGCTCGGCGATCCCGTCATGCTGGCCCAGCTTTTCCAAAACCTGATCGGCAACGGCCTCAAATTCTGCAAGGGACACATGCCGCGGATCGGGATCTCCTCGCGGCGCTCCGGGGATGAATGGATCTTCTCGGTCGAGGACAATGGCATCGGGATTGAACCGCAGTTTCTCGAACGCATCTTCGCGATTTTCCAGCGGCTCCACAGCCACGCAGATTATCCCGGCACCGGAATCGGCCTCGCGCTTTGCAAGAAAATCGTCGAGCGCCACGGGGGCCGGATCTGGGTCACATCGGAATGCGGAAAGGGATCGACGTTCAGCTTCTCACTTCCGGCAATTCCCGGGAAAGACTGAGCCGGACGCGCGGGGCACCCGCGCGCACTTCTGCGACACACCGAAGCGCGGTCGCGTCACTGCCGGTTCAGGTTTTTCCAGACGCGCGGCAGTGCCGGCGCGAGCGCGGCGAGGGAATCCAGGACCGTGACGGCTTCCTTCAGCGGGACGCAGAGCACGTCCTCCGCCGAGGGATTTCCCGGCGCACGGCCATATTTGTATTCGGCGGCGAGTGCGCCATCGGCGTTCAGCTTCGCGCCGGGCCAGGATGGATTCGGGACGGAGACAAAGGCGCGCTCCAGCACCGGCGCGGCGTCGCTGTCGCGCGCGGCGCGCAGGCGTGCGCGTGCGAGTTCGCGGAAAAGCTCCTTCGCGGTGAACTCGGCGGGATTCACAAATTCGATCTTCTCGCTGATCAGTTCGCGATAGGGCCGCGTTCCACCGGCTGATTTGAAATTTCGCAGCCGCTCAAATGCGGCGGCGAGTCCTGCGCATTCGGCGGCTCCGCAAATGCCGCAGTGGCGAACATGCAGACGCCGGCGAGCGGGATGAGGAGCGGTTTCACGGCGGGACAAAAGCAGCCGCGGGGCGGACGGGCGAGCGTGCAATTGATGGGCTCCGCCGGAGTCGCAGCGTGATGGAATGGCAATGGTGTGGTCTTTCACCGCCGTGCGGCTAGGCTGCGCGGGTCATGATTTCCCGTGCTGATGCGCCTGCGCTCCATGTGCAGGTCGCTGCGAAAATCGAGAGGCTGATCCGCACGGGCGCGCTGCGGCCGGGCGAGCGTGTCCCATCGGTGCGGCGCGCGTGCGCGCAGCATGGGGTGAGTGTGACGACGGTGGTGCAGGCGTATCTCGCGCTCGAGGATCGGGGCCTGATCGAGGCGCGGCCGAAGTCGGGTTTCTTCGTGCGTTCGCAGTGGAGGGAGCGGTTGCCGGAGCCGGGGATTTCGCGGCCCGCGCGCGTTGCGGGAACGGTCGAGGTGGGAAGTTTGCAGGCGCGCATTTTCGATGCGGACCGCCTGCCGGAGGTGGTTCCGTTTGGCGCGGCGTATCCGGGTGCCGACGTGCTGCCGGTGGCGAAGCTGGGCCGCATCATGGCCTCGGTGGCACGCAGTGCGGGTGCGCGCGGCATCGCCTACGACATGCCGCCGGGCGCGGAGCCGCTGCGCCGGCAGATTGCGAGGCGTTCGCTCGACTGGGGCGGGAATCTTTCGCCGGATGAGATCATGACGACGTGTGGCGGCACCGAGGCGCTGGCGCTTTGCCTGCGGGCAGTGACGAAGCCGGGCGACACGGTGGCCGTCGAGTCGCCGACCTATTTTGGCGTGCTCCAGATCATCGAGGAACTGCGCCTGAAGGCGCTCGAAATCCCGATGCATCCGCGGGATGGAATGGACCTCGACGCGCTGGAGCGTGCGCTGAAATCGCGCCGCGTCGCCGCGTGTCTCGCGGTGCCAAATTTCAGCAATCCGCTCGGTTCGCTCATGCCCGATGCGAACAAACAACGGCTCGTCGAAATCCTCGCTCGCCGCGATGTGCCGCTGATCGAGGACAACATCAACGGCAACCTCGCTCACGACGGCTCGCGTCCGCGCACCGCGCAGTCGTACGACCGTGACGGGCGCGTGCTGCTGTGCGGGTCATTTTCCAAGACGATCGCACCCGGCTATCGCGTGGGCTGGGTCGCACCGGGCCGCCATTATGAAAGGGTGAAGGCGCTCAAGTTCACGAGCACGCTCGCGACGGCGACGCTGCCGCAGCTCGCCATCGCGGAGTTCGTGGCAAATGGCGGCTACGATCACCACCTGCGCGCGCTGCGCCGCCATTTTGCCACGCAGCTCGCGCGCATGAGCGGGGCGGTGGCGGAGTTCTTCCCGGCGGGAACCAAGATCACGCGGCCCGCAGGCGGATTCGTGCTCTGGATCGAGCTGGCAAAAGACGTGTCGGCTCTGCAGCTCCACGAGCGCGCGTTGGCGGAAAAAATCAGCATCGCACCCGGTCCGATGTTTTCCGCACGGCAGGGGTTCCCGAATTTCATCCGTCTGAACTGCGGCCATCCGTGGTCGGAAAAACTGGGGCGTGCGGTGGAGACACTGGGCAGTCTGATCAGGAAAATGGATCAGCGGCACGCGTGATCTGTACGGGCGGGCAATCACACCATCTGTATCTGGCGGGGTGATCCGGAGCCGGTAGCGTGGAGACGTGAATCCAGAAACCGAATCCGTCTTCCAAAATGTGTTCACCGTCCTGTTTCTCGTCACCCTGTTCGCGGGCGGCTACCTCGTCTTGAATTTCCAGCGCTACCTCGGCGTGGATCCCGAGATGCCGAGCGAGACCAGCAGCTCACGCTCGTACACCAGGATGCAGGCGCTCGTGGTGTGGCTGCACGCGGTCTTGCTCACGGGAGGCTTTGCCCTGCTGATGCACTGAAACACTGACACGAACACCGCAAATGCACACAAACCCGATTTGCCATTCGCCGCCCGCTAGGTAAGTGTCACATCCGGCGTGTCGGAAAATTCCGCGCGCGGCCAACAAAGATACCGTCCGAAATACCATGAGCGAAACCGCCACCGTCACCGCACCGAAGGAAAAGAAGCCCACGCACAACGAGGAGATCAAAACCGCCATCCCGACCCTCGCCGGTACGCTCGCCGCCACGCTCGCGGACCCGGCACTGGATCGTTTTTCCGAGGACGATCAGCAGTTCATGAAATTCCACGGCATCTACCAGCAGGATGACCGCGACCTTCGCAAGACCGGGAAGAAGTTCATCTTCATGATCCGCGGGCGCATCCCCGGCGGCGTGCTTTCGCCGAAGGGCTACCTCGTCTATGACGACCTCGCGACGAAGTATGGCAACGACACGCTGCGCATCACTTCGCGGCAGAGCTTTCAGTTTCACGGCGTCGTGAAGACCGGCCTCGGGCCGCTGATGAAAAAAATCAACGAGGCGATGATGGACACGATCGCGGCCTGCGGCGACGTGAACCGCAACGTGATGAGCCCGCCCGCGCCCGTCGCGAGCGCGCAGCACGCGCAGCTCCTCGCCGATGCCACGCGCGTCTCCGAGGCGCTGATGCCGAAGACGCCCGCGTATCACTCGATCTGGGTCGAGGGCGTGCAGCTCAATCTTGAAGACCCGAAGAACAAGGACTTCGTGGACCCACTCTACGGGCGCACGTATCTGCCGCGGAAATTCAAGACGGCCTTCGTGCTGCAGCCCGTGAACGATGTGGACGTGCTCACGAATTGCCTCGGCTACATCGCGATCGAGGAAGGCGGAAAAATCATCGGCTACAATCTCACCGTCGGCGGCGGACAGGGCCGCGCGCACGGCAATGCCGAGACGTATCCTCGCCTCGCGGACGTGATCGGATTCGTCACGCCCGAGCAGCTCATCGAGGTTTCACGCGGCGTGCTCACCGTGCATCGCGACTTCGGCGACCGCACGGACCGCAAGCACGCGCGGCTGAAATACGTCCTCGAGGAAAAAGGCGCGGCGTGGTTCCGCGACGAACTCGAAGCGCGCCTCGGCTATAAGCTTGCCGACGCGAAGCCGTTCAAATTCGAGCGGCAGGGCGACATGTTCGACTGGGGGCAGGCGCTCGATGGCTCGCTGTTCCTCGGCCTCTACGTCGAGACCGGACGCATCAAGGACAAGGACGGCTACCGTCTGAAATCCGCACTGCGCGCCATCGTGGAAAAATATCAGACCGAGGTGCGCCTCACGCCTTCGCAGAATCTGATCCTCGCCAATATCAAGCCCGTGGACAAAGCCGCGATCACCGCGCTGCTTGCCGAGCACGGCATCCCGGTCGCGAATCAGGCGAACGCCATCCGCCGCGCGAGCATGGCGTGCCCGTCCATGCCGACTTGCGGCCTCGGCCTCGCGGAGAGCGAACGCTACCTGCCCGCGCTGCTCACGCGCATCGAGGAAGCGCTCGGAGAACTCGGCCTCGCCGACGAGGAAATTATCATCCGCATGACCGGCTGCCCGAATGGCTGCGTGCGGCCGTACATGGCGGAGATCGGTTTCGTCGGCAAAGGCCCCGGCCGCTACCAACTCTGGCTCGGCGGAAACCAAAACTGCACGCGGCTCAACAAAGTGTACCGCGATTTGATCAAGGACCCCGACATCATCACCGAGCTGAAGCCGCTTTTCGCACGCTGGAAAGACGAGCGCATCGCGGGCACCGAAGCATTCGGCGACTGGGTTGAGCGCGTGCTGTGGAAGGAAGCGCCCGCGCTCGTCCCTGCAGGGGCGAACTGATCCCTCAGACGCCGGTGCAGTGCCGACATCGCGACATTGGTCAGATTGCCCGCATGGCGCTGGCGGAGTCGGAAAACTGAACTCCTTCGCGTGACGGTGAACCCGCACAGTCAGGCTTGAGAGTTTGCCAGCGCTGTCGTTGAATGCGATGCGATTCCCCGCCTAATCATCCTCCAACTCTCCGCCATCCCATGCACCATCGCACATTCGCCGTGATCGTCTCGTTTGCCGTCTCGTTCGCATCCGCGTGCGGGGTGTTGCAGGCGCAGGAGGAGCCTTCGGAATTGCTGCAGGCGCGCGCCGTGTTTCAGAAGGACGTTGATTTCGTCACACGGCCGATCCGCGACCGGTATGTGTCGCGGCTGGATTCGCTGAAGCGTGCGCTCGGCAGCCGGGGCGATGCGCGTGGCGCGCTCGCGGTGCAGGAGGAGATTGACCGGGTGAAGGAAACCGGGGGCGGTGCGGACAAGTTCGCAGGCGTATGGAATCTGAAGTACAATACCGGGGAAGTGCGCACTTATTCGATCACCCCGGAAGGCAATGTGACGATGACCGAGTTGAACGGGACGCGGGTCCCGCCGAAGACCGCGAAGATCATCATCAAGGGGTCGGACTTTACAGTCGAATTGGCCGAGGGAATTCTTGAGCGGTTTTCTTTCGTTCACGGCAAAATGGTGGTGGATCACTTCAATCCGAAGTCCACCTACCCGGCTGGTCCCGCATCGTTCCATGCGACCGGGACCAGGGTTGCATCGGCGAAACCCTGAACAGTGGCATCCGCCGGCCGAAAGTCGCCGCTGGTGCCGAACCTTCACCGTGATCCAGAGCCCGACGCCAGCCGGCCATTTCCGGTCCGTGCCACGAAATGATTCGCTCCCTGCTGAAGCGTAAGATCACAGGGGACCTCGTCTTTCTGTACGTGGCGTTTTTCGCGGGATTTGTCCTGCCGATCCTCACGATCCCGTACCTCACGCGCGTGCTCGGGAAGGACGCATGGAGCCGGCTCGTCTTTGTGCAGGGATTCTGCGCGCTGGCCGGGGTTCCGCTCGCGTGGGGCTTCGGCTACCACGGCACGCGGCTCGTCGCAAAATTCCGGGACGACACGGAAAAGGTCGGCTCGATCTGCGCCGAGATCCTGTCCGCGAGGCTGCTGCTGCTTGCGCCGGTGGTTCTCCTCGCGATCGGCGGCGTCGCGCTGATTCCGAAACTCCAGACGGATATTCCGCTCGCGGCGCTCGGCTTTGCGGCCACCGTCTTCAACGCCTTCAGCGTGGGATGGATTCTTCAAGGTCTCGACCGGATGCGCTGGGCCAGCGTGCTGGATCTCATCGCGAAACTGATGGCGACACTGCCGATTTTCCTCATCGTGACTTCGCCCGCGCACGCGCATCGCGTGGTGCTGCTCCAGGCCGCTGGCGCATTGCTCTCCCTGGGTATCGGATACGGGATCCTCGGGCGATGGATCCCCGTCCGTGCGGGTTTTGAGAGGAAGCCTGCGGCGGTGTACCGCGACAGTGCCGGGATGTTTCTCTTCACACTTTCCGGAACGATCGTGAACCAGACGAACGCCTTTTTCTTCGGCCTGTTCGCGCCGCTGCCCGTCGTCGGAATCTACGCGGGCGCGGAGAAAATCGTCCGCGCCGCGTGTGCGCTGGTGGGTCCGTTCAGCACTGCGCTGCACACGAAAATCAACTACCGCGCCGGCAAGGATCCGGCATCCGCCGCACGGATATTTGTCTTCGGCACGGCGCTGCTGTTCTGTCTCGCGGTCGCGCTTTCACTGCTGATCTGGTTTTCGAGCGACTTCCTCGTCGCGCACCTGCTCGGGCCCGAGTTCCGCGAGTCCGGCCGAGTGCTGAAGATGATCGCCATCCTGCCGGTCCTCAACTGGCTGAGCTATTCACTGAATCTGAACTGGTTCATCGTCCGCCACATGGACCGCCCGCTGAATCTCTGCGTGCTCTTCGCCGCCGCGGCCACCTTTGTCTCGACATGCGTCCTCGTGCCCCTCTACTCACTCGACGGCATGGCTTTTTCCGTCATCTCGTCCGAGGCCGCCCTGCTCCTCGCGCTTGTCTTCACCATGGTCCGGACGCGACAGAATCCGCTGCGGATCGCATTCGCCAGGAACGACGCGGCGAGCTAGTCCCGCGAGACCGAACACCTTCATGCACCAGAATCCGACGCTGCTTTTCAAAAAATACGCCCTGCCGTACTTCAAGCCGGGCATGCGAGTGCTCGAGATCGGCCCGAACAAATCGCCGTCCACATTCCAGGACATCCTCAAGGACAGCTCGATCACATGGGACACGCTGGATCTCTCCTTTCGCAACGACATCCCGCTGACCTACAAGACCGCGGACGAATATTCCTTTCCGATCCCCGAGGGCACTTACGACATCGTGCTCTCATCGAGCGTCCTCGAGCATGTGCGGAAAATGTGGCGCTGGTTCCCCGAGGTCGCGCGGGTGACAAAACCGGGCGGGCACGTCCTCACCATCGTGCCCGTGAGCTGGGAATATCACGAGGACCCCGTGGACTGCTGGCGCATTTACCCCGAGGGAATGAAGGCGCTCTGCGAGGATGCGGGGCTGGATCCCGTCGTCTGCGAGTGGGAAACGCTCGGCGTCCCGCGCCTGCGCAAGCTGGGCGGCTCCAGGCAGCTCTGGCAGAAACTTTCCGGCATCCTCAACCTCCTGCACTGGAAGCTGAGGCTCCCCACGGAGACCGCGTTCGACACGATCTGTATCGCCCGGAAACCGTGAGCCACGCCGGTGCTTTTTGAAAAATGATCACAGCCAGTGCATTGAGGATCCTGAGGTGGTCGCAGGCTCTCGGCTGGGGTGCGACGCTGCGCAACGTGGCTGCCATCGCATTCTCCGGCGGCGACCGGCTGCTCACCGTTCCGGGCCTCACGGGAAAGATCCGCGTGCGCGCGAATGACTCGGATCTCGTGATGTTCGAGCAGGTGTTTGTCGGCGGTGACTACGATTTTGATTTTGGTTTCGATCCCGCGACGATCATCGATGCAGGAGCCAACGCTGGGTATGCGACACTCTTCTTTCACCGGCGGCATCCTGCGGCAAAAATCATCGCCGTGGAACCCGATCCCACGACCTTCGAGACACTGGCGCAGAACACCGCGGGCATCGCCCAGGTGCGAGCCATCCGCGGCGGCCTGTGGAGCGGACGCCAGGCGCTCGCCATCGCAAATCCCGATGCACCGAAGTGCATGGTTTCCCTCAGGCCCGCCGGAGCGCCCGGCGATGGGAACATCGAAGGCTACGGCGTCGCGGACCTCATGCGGATCGCCGGCACCGGGATCATTGATGTCCTCAAGATGGACATCGAGGGCGGTGAACTCGAAGTCTTCACCGCCAACGCAGCCGAATGGCTCCCGAAGGTGCGCGTGCTCATGGTCGAGCTGCACGACCGCCTGCGCCCCGGTTGCGCGGAGGCTTTTTATGCGGCAATCCGCGGAATGCATTTCAGCCAGTGGCAAAAGGGCGACGTCGTCGCGATCATCAACGAGGATCTCCAAGGCCGATGAAGATCCTGATCACCTCGCAGCACTACTATCCGGCCATCGGCGGGCTGAATGTGATCGCGCTTCTCTCGGCGCGGGAATTCATCCGGCGCGGCCACGAGGTGCGGCTGCTCACCGGGACCACCGGCAGCTTTGAAGGCGAGCACGAGTTCCCGATTTTCCGCCGTGAAAAATTCCGCGCCACGCTGGAACATTACCGGTGGTGCGATGTGGTCTTCCAAAACCACATCACCATCCGGTACTCGCTGCCGCTGCTTTTCGTCCGGCGGGCGCATGTGGTCTCGATGACGAGCTGGATCGACCTGAAGGCCGGACGCGGCACAGGGAAGTGGACGCTCCGCAGCGCGGTGGCCAATCTTTTCTTTGCGCAAGTGCTGCGTCGTGCGACGCGCAACATCGCCGCGTGCCCCGCCATCGCGGCAGCGAACCGCGTCCCCGCACGCATCATCCCGAATCCGTTCGAGGCGCAGGCATTCCGGAATGAAAACCGTCCCCATCGCTCCCGCGATCTGCTCTTCATGGGACGACTGGTCAGCGACAAGGGCGTGGACGATCTCCTCCGCGCGCTGGCCGAGGTGCGAAAGGCGGGCTTCGACATCGGTGCGGTGATCGCCGGTGAAGGCGAGGACCTCGCCGCACTCACGGCACTTTCGCACGAGCTGGGTCTTTCCGAAAAGGTGCGCTTCGTCGGCCCGAAACGCGGCAGGGAAATCGCGGACCTCATGAATTCCCACGAAGTGATAGTGATCCCTTCCAAGTGGAACGAACCGATCGGCATCGTTGCGCTAGAGGCCATCGCATGCGGGTGTGTCGTCATCGGGAGCGAAGGCGGCGGACTGGCCACGACGATCGGCCCCTGCGGGCTGACCTATCCCAACGGCGACTGGAGGAAGCTGGCCGGACGGATCATCGAGTTGCTGTGCCTCGATGGCCGGCTCGACTCATTTCGACACCACGCATCCAGCCACCTCGCCCGTTACCTGCCCGAACGCGTCTGCGGTGAATACCTTGAGGAAATCATCGAGGCTCATGCCGAATTCATCGAAGCGAGAAAGTGATGCCGGGCGGTTGCAAGCCCGTGGCCAGAGGATTCCTTCGACAGGATACGGTCCCTGTGTGAACCTTACCCAAGAATCCCGTCCCCCGATCACCCGATGAATGAGCATGACGTTCGCCAGCACCTAAGCGGGGACCGCCTGCACATATTGATCGCGACCATCCTGGGACTCGCCTTCGCGGTGTACGCGGGCCTCTTCGCTGTGGGCTACGGGGGAAACCCGGTGAAATCGCTCATGCTCATGTTGGGAGCGGGCTCGATGGTCGTCGCCTCGCTCCGCCCCAGGATAGGGCTTGGCCTGCTGGTGGTCGCGAGCGCGTATCTGGATTTCATCAAGAGGCTGCTGGTCTGCTTCGGTGCATCATCCATGTCCGACGTGACAGGCGTCCTTGCGGTCGCACCCATGATTCTTGCGGGCATTTTTCTGGGCACCTGCGTGCTGCACCCCATCTTTACCAAAAAGATGCTCGATCGCGGCGAGCGCCGCCTCGTCCTCGGTGCGCTGATGGTGATAGGAGTCGCGGCTGTGGTCGCTTTCAGGGATGCGGTGTGGATAGGTGACTTTTTTGGGAATGTAGCGAACCAGGCAGCCTATGCCCTGCTGGTTCCGATCGTTTACATCCTGTACCGCCGGCGCAGTATCGGCGAAATCCGGGGGTTCCTTCGTTTCGTCACCTACGTGTATATCCCGGTCGCAGCCTATGGCGTCTATCAGTTCTGGTTTGGCTACAATCAGTTTGAGATCGACTACTTGCAATCGGGACTCACCAGCATCACCAACGCGCTTTACGATAGCCATCCGCGTCCCTTTTCCACACTCAATTCACCGCATGGTTACTCGGTGCTCATGTGGTTCATGGCCGTCCTTGCCTTACACCTTGGCTTTGACAAATCTTCGGGTCGGCACAAGCCGCGGTGGCTGCCATTTGTCTATGTCGGCGGTGTTCTTTTCTCATTTGTCCGCGGCGCAATCCTGCTCTCCACAGCGAATATCTTCATGTCCCGCTGGTTTAAGACCCGCAAAGGCACGATGCTCTTTTACGGCTTTTCGGTGACGGCATTTGTCTTGCTCGTGGCATTCTCCCAGTCGCTCGTGGACAATCTCCAGTACATGGAAAAGAGCCTGCCAATGGGCAAGCAATGGCAGCAGCAGGCATTCCGTCTTGGGACCATCTCAGAGCGTCTGTTCGGCTATCAGGGGGTTCTGTTAAACCCCAGGATGTACACGCTGTTCGGCCACGGCTCTTCCTATGCGGCCCTTCAATTGACTTCCGGGGAGGAAGGATACAATCACGACTCGTTGAGCACGATTCTGTTCCGTTTCGGGATCGTCGGTCTGCTGGTGACCATCGTGTCCGCCACTTACGTGATGTATCGCGTCTCTGCGCTCGTCTGGCAGACCAAAGACCCCGATCGCAAGGCGCTTGGATCCACCTTGGTCTCCATGTTCACGTTGATCGTGCTCAGCCACGTCGGCGGACCGAGCTACAATGTGTTTCCGATTAATCTCTTTATGTGGCTCTTCCTCGGGTTTGCAGCCACGGTCTGCGCTCCGCCGGAAGGCAAGGTCGGGCACTCCGACAAAGAGAGTGGAAATACGATGGAAAACCAACGGCGTCCCAGTCCCTCACTGAGACGGGGAAAACGGCTCGCGCCGGGAAGTTCCGCAGCCTCAAACGGCACCGCCTAGGCCAGCAAACTCCAAGGTGAAAAACAGACAGAAGAGAATCATAAGATGAGAGTCCTGCGGGGAGGCGGGCAGAACGTCAAGGAGGGCAGTCCCTCACCTTCGCAGGGCTGATGCGTTGGCCGGCACCGGCGGAGCAAACCAATCATCACCATGCCAGGCGGCACACCTCACGAACGGGAAAACACCCGGCTCAGCATTGATTTGATGCGGGGCGGCTTCGCTCTGATGGTCATGCTCGCCCATGGCATTGAAGTCACACTGGCCCGCTTCGGCTCCGATTCAAATCCAGGCGCCGGGCACGGCACGCTCCTGAAACTGCTTGTGGCCACACTGGGCCGAGGAGCCTTCTGGGTGGGCGGCTTTTTCATTCTTTCCGGCCTGTGCATCCAATGGTCGGTGCTGGCCGGCCTCAGAAAGCGCGAAGGCTTCCTGACATCCTATTTTATTGCCCGCGCGACGAGAATCTATCCGCTCTATCTCGTCGCGATCCTGATCTATGTGACGATTCACGTCGGCATCCAGGCAATTGGTTCCCCTTTTGAGGAGCCGTTCTCGACTGCAAAGCTGGTCAGCCACATCTTCATGCTTCAAGGGGTAACCGGCGTGATCCGACCATTGGGGCCTGCATGGAGCCTTACCTATGAATGCTTTTACTACCTTATCTGGCCGCTTCTTCTAATAGCCGCCGCATACCGATCCAATCGCGCCCTGATATTGGGCGCATTCGGTTGTGTGATGAGCGCCGTGACTGTGGGTGCTGTATGGAAACTTTCCTATCACGGATCTCCCGACTCCGTCCTGGTGCCTGTTGCAATGATTCTCTTCGGATTCACCACTTGGGCTGCGGGTGCATGGCTTGCGACCAACTGGGATTCGGTTGCGCGGCAGATCAGTACCCGGATGGCTTGCCTAGCGACTGCCGGCGTGGCGGGAGCCTATTTGTTCCAAGCCTGGCTGCAGACTAGGAATGCGCACCAATGGGTATTCCTGGCAGCGGGCGTCGGGAGCCTGCCATTCTGGGTGGCAATGCTGTCGGGCACACGACTTTGGGCGATCCCAAGGCGGCTGACCGGGCTGGCACATTTTGCGGGGCTTCTTAGTTATCCCCTCTATCTCCTGCACCGGTTGTTTATCGAAACATTCGACAGGATTGTCCCGGTTGCAAAAGAGGGCTTTCTAAGTCAGCCGTTTGGCTACTTCACTGCCTCCTTTGTCGCCGTGCTTCTTGCCTGCATTGCTGTCGGCGTCCCGCTTGAGGTCGCGATTCTCAGGTGGCGCAGAGGCATGCTGCGGGCCGGATGATTTGTGCCACGTGCCGCGGAAGCAGGCGGCTAGACTTTTTTTGCCGTGCTCTGGATGTAGATTTCGCGGAGCTGCTTGAAGTCCACCTCGACGGGTGAGCTCGTCATGAGATCGCAGCCGCGGTTGTTCTTCGGAAAGGCGATCACTTCGCGGATGCTGCTCGCGCCAGTGATGAGCATGACAAGGCGATCCAGCCCGAGCGCGATGCCGCCGTGCGGCGGTGCACCGAAACTGAACGCCTTCAGGATGTGGCCAAATTTCACCTGCTGCTCCTCGGCATTCACGCCGAGCACCTCGAAGAGCTTCGCCTGCAGATCGCGCTCGTGGATGCGGATCGAGCCGCCGCCGAGTTCGACGCCGTTCAGCACGACATCGTACGCGACCGCGCGCACCTTGCCGTAGTCGCCGGCTTCCATCGCAGGCACGTCCTCGGCCTTCGGACGCGTGAACGGGTGATGCACGGCGACCCAGTGGTTGTCCTCGGGTGAAAATGCGAGCAGCGGAAAATCCACGACCCAGAGAAAATTGAGCTGATCCTTTTTCGCGGCGATGAGGCCGAGAAGTTCCGCGCAGCGCAGGCGCACGCGGCCGAGGATGTCGCAGACCGGATCATGCTTCGGGTCCGCTCCGAAGAAGAGCACATCGCCGGGCTGGAAGTCCATGCGCTGCGCGAGCGCGGCCTTTTCGGCGTCGCCGAAAAATTTCACGATGGGCGACTCCCATTCTCCGCCGATGCTCCATTTGATGTATGCGAGGCCCTTCGCCCCGAACTCGGTCTTCACCCACTCCTCCCATTTCTTGAGCTGCTCCTTGCTGAGCAGCGCGGCTGCGCCTTTCGCGTTAATCGCCTTGATCGTGCCGCCACCGCTCGCGACGGACGCGAAGACCTTGAACTGCGACGCGGTGAAAATATCCGTCAGTTCGGTGAGCTCGATGGCAAAACGCGTGTCGGGCTTGTCGCTGCCGTAACGGTTCATCGCGTCGGCGTAGGCCATGCGCGGAAATGGTGTCGGGATGTCCACGCCGCGCGACTCCTTGAAAATGCGGACGAGCAGGCCCTCGATGAGCGTCTGGATTTCCACGTCGGTGATGAACGATGCCTCGACATCAATCTGGGTGAACTCCGGTTGGCGATCCGCGCGGAGATCCTCGTCACGGAAGCAGCGCGCGATCTGGAAATACTTTTCGAGTCCCGCAACCTGCAGCAGTTGCTTGTACTGCTGCGGCGCCTGCGGGAGCGCGTAGAATGTGCCGGGGTTCAGCCGCGACGGCACGAGGAAATCGCGCGCGCCCTCGGGCGTCGGGTTCGAGAGCACGGGCGTCTCGATTTCCAAAAATCCCTGTTCATCAAGGTAGTCGCGCGTGGCTTTCACGACGCGGTGGCGGAGCTTGAGATTCCGCTGCATCGGCGCGGTGCGCAGGTCGAGGTAGCGGTAGTGCAGACGCAGATCCTCGTTCACGCTCGGGTCGTCGAGAGGGAAGGGCGGCACGTCGGATTTGTTCAGCACGGTGAGTTCCGAGG
>JBDSAR010000036.1:0-7928 GCA_039922035.1 Chthoniobacteraceae bacterium | reverse complement strand
TTCGCGGCGAGTTTTGATTGGGACCACTGGCGGGCGTACCGGAGTCGCCTCACTTGAGGCCCGATGATGTTGTAATATTTCATAAGTTTTGTGCCTTTCTTGGCGCAAAACTAGGGATCTTTTTTTGTAAAAGTGGCTCCGCATACGGAGCATCTTTTCGCGCGCGATCCCGCAAAATCGAGCGGGCTCCCCTCAGTCCGCGCGGCTCAGTCGAAGGCGTTCACCGAACCTTCAAACCCATCTCGGGCGATTTCCTCCTTTTCGTCGTTCTGCGGAATCCGCGACAGGCGAGGCCAGCCGTGTCCACATGAGTCCATCCCGCGCTTTCGATTTAGGAAACCAGCGACCGCTCCAGATTCAGCAGGAATGCATCTCATTTCAAAACGAAAGCAACACGAACGACCAAACCTCCACCGCGCCGCCCCCATTTCTGGTTTAGGGGAAGATTTCCAAACGGCAACATTCCTACCAGAATCGTGGTAGGAACTGGCGGTTTATGGCGTGCTTTTGTGGATTTCAAAAAGAATTACCCGAAATACCGTTTGGCCCGCAAACGTAGTGTTGGCGGCCATTTGCGGACAATTCCCGCCAAAATACCACTTCCAATCTTGGAGTTCGAACCCCCTAGGCTCCACCAGTTCCGCACGGATGGATTTTGAAACGCGGAGGCGCGGAGGCGCAGAGATGAGGCAGGCGGAAAATTTGAAGGTGCCGGTTTTTTCTCTCGCCGACCATTCCGCTGTGCAATTCTTCCTCTGTGTCTCTGCGCCTCTTCGTTTGATCCTTTCAACTCAGGCTCGCCTCCGCACTCCAAATCGCGCACCTTTTCCTCTTGCCCGAATCCACCACCGAGCCCCGCCTTTCCGAAGCGGCACCCGCACTTGCCGGACACCTCGATCACGTGCGGCGCAGGCAAGGCACCGTCGCAGTCCGCACAGGGATCGCGATGGCAATCACGGCGCTGCTCGCGTGGCTCGCAATCGGGATGCCCCTCGACTGGCTGTTCGCGCTCCCCTTCCCTGCGCGCGCGGTGCTGCTCATGTGCGGTCTCGGCGGTGCCGGGATGCTCGCGTGGCGGTTCGGCATCCGGCACTGGCTGCATCAGCCGGACGACGACCGCGTCGCCCTCGCCATCGAGCGCGCACTGCCGCAATTCCGCAGCCGCTTCATCGCGAGCGTGCAACTCTCGCGACAGCAGGATGGTGTGAGCCATTCACTCGTGAAAGCGCTGATCACCGAGACAAACGGGATCGCGGCGGATGCGCCTTTCGATGATGCGGTGAAGACGGACTCGCTGCGCCACTGGGGGCGCATCGCCGCCGGTGCGACGGTGCTCGCCGCCACGCTGTGGTTCGCAGGCGGGCGCGCGAGTTGGCCGCTCTTCCAGCGCGCGTGGCTCGTGAATGTGCCGGTGCCACGCAAGACGATGATCATGGCGTTCACCGGTGATCGAGTTATCGCCATCGGCGACGACCTGCGCATCGAGGCCACCGCCGCGGGGAGCGTTCCAAAATCCGGCAGGCTCGTCATCGAGTCGGCGAATGGACGGCGGCAGGAGTTTTCGCTCGACGCCACGCCCGCGGAGCCCATCCGCTTTGCGCGCACATTGCTGAGCGTGCAGGAAAATTTCCGATACCGCATCGAACTCGGCGACAACCGCACAGACTTGGCAAACATGCGGGTCCGCGCGCGCCCCGCCGTCGCCAGTTTCGCGTGCGAGCAGCAGTGGCCTGCATATACGAAGCTCCCTCCCGTGCGCCGCCAGCCCGGCAATCTGAAGCTCCTCGCCGGCACGAATCTCGCCGTGCGCATCACCGCGACCTCGGCACTTCGCAGCGCCACGCTCCGCCTCACCGGCGCGGAGCCGACAAACGTAATCCGCAGCACAGCGCTCATCGCGAGCGATTCTGGCGAATGGACCGGCACGGCAGAGATTCCTGCGAAGGATGTCGCCGGGATGACTTTTCACCTCACGGACACCGAGGGCGTCGAGTCGCGCGCGATGGCCGTGCACCGTATCGAGGTCGTGCCGGACACGCCGCCGACGATCCGCATTCTCCTGCCCGCGCGGCGCGAGGAATTGCTCACGCACAATGCCACGCTGCTGCTCGGCTTCGAGGCGAAGGATGACTTTGGCGTCGCAAAGGTGCTGCTGCACTACGCCGTGAACTGGACCGAGGGCGCGCCGCACAAAACAGTCGAACTCGATCTCGCAGGCGAACAGCCGAAGGTGCTCACGCGGCGTTTCGAGTGGAAAATCGCACGCGTCACTCCCACCCCCGCGGAGAACGACACGATTGATTTCTGGCTCGAAGCCCGCGACGCGAACGACGTGACCGGGCCCGGCATCGCAGTGATGCCAGAGCACTACCAGGCGCGCATCGTCAGCGATGAGGAAAAGCGCGCCGACCTCACGAACCGGCTGAACGACACGCTGCAGAGCCTCGATGCCGTGCGCCAGAGCCAGCAGGATCTCGCGACGCGTCTCGGCGATCTGATCCGCGAAAAGCCCGCCATCACGCAATGAACGCAGTGATTCTTTCCACGACAATGGCCGCGTCCCTGCCTACCCTCCCCCCGTCACCGTCCGACGTATGAAACTCCCTCCGTCCCTTCTCGCGAGACTGGCCGCGGCATTTGCCACGCTCGGCCCCAGCACTGCATTTGCGGAACTTCCCTCCGCGCCGCTCCGCGAGAGCGAGCAGAAGCAGGCGCACATCCAGGGCGAAACCAAACTTCTCGCCGACACGCTCGACGCGATGCTCGGCGAATACGAGCGCAACAATCTCGCGGGCGACGATGCCGCGTCGGTGCGCCGCGTGCGGGAGTCGCTCGGCTCGCTTTCCGCAACCGAGATGCGGCAGGTCGTGGACATGCTCCAGCGCGCGCGCGCAGCGACAAGTCCCGATGCTGCTGTAAAGACCGTCGCGGATGCGTTCACGGCGCAGAAGCAAATCGTCACCGCGATCCAGCGCATCCTCGCCGAGCACCTGCGTGAGCAGGAGGCGGCGGATATTTCCCGGCAACTTCACGAACTCGCAGACCGGCAGGCGCACAATCTTCAGAATGGGATCGATCTCGCGCGGCTGACGGCTGGCGGGCAGTTCGAGAATGCCGGCGCCGTTGAACACGCACAGCTCGCGACGCAACTCGGCGAGCAGTCGGCCATCGCGGAAGAGATGAGGATGATCCGAAGCAAGGTCGCCCGGCTCGCCGCAAATCCCGGGAACGCGGACACGGCGCAAATTTTCAAAGCTGCGGCAACGCAGATCGAAAAGGTGGAGCCAGTCGCCGCGACGGCGGCGGATTCGCTGAAGGTCGGACAGCTTTTCAAGGCCGCGACGGACGAAAAGACGAGCCGCGACGAGCTTCGGAAAATCGCGCGTCACATCGCCCCGCGCGAGCAGGGCTCCGAGGCGCTGCGCAAGGCGGAGCGCGAACTCGCGGAAGTCATCGCCGAGCAGCGCCAGATGCGCGACTCCACGGCGCAGCAGCGCAAGCAGGCGGATCTCGACAAATGGCTCGCGGAAAAACTCGCGGCGAACGGCCAGAACGACGCGCTGCCGCAGCGCTTGCGCAACCAGCCCGCATCCGCGCTGCGGACGAACCCGGAGATTCGCAACCGCTTTGACGCCGAGCAGCGGGAGAAGGAGACGCAGCTCGGAAAGCTGGAAGATCAGCAGGGTGAACTCGCCGGCAAGACGGAGGCGCTCGCGCAAAAGGTCGCCGAGGTGCCGCAGGCGGCAACCGCCCTGAAAGACGCGACCGAAAAAATGCAGGAGGCCCGCGCGGTGATGCAGGAGGCGGATGCGCCTCACGCCACGCAGCAGCAGGACGCAGCGCTTGCAAAGCTCGCGGCAGCGCAGGCGGAATTGAAACGGCGTGCCGACGACGCGGAGGCCAAGGCCGCGGCGCAGATGGCGCAGAACGCACGCGCGCAGCCGGAAAATCCCGCGGACGCTGGGAATATGGGCGCAGCAATGAAGGATCTCGCGGAGGCGCAGCAGCAAATCGAGAAGGCCCAGGCGAATCTTCAGCAGGCTGCGGAGCAAACAGGACAGCCGGCCGCACAGAATGCGGCGCAAGCCGCCCAGGAGGCCGCCCACGCCGCGCAGCAGGCCGCCGAAGCGGCGCAAGCCGCGCAGAAGCAGGCGGCGCAGGCGGAAAATCCACAGGCAGCAAAGCAGGCCGGTGAAGCAGCCCGGCAAGCTGCACAGGCGGCACTGGCGGCACAGCAGGCCGCGAAAAATGCGCAGCAGATGGCAGCCAATCCCGGGCAGCAGGCCGCAGCGGCCCAGCAGGCCGCAGAGCAAGCGGGGCAGGCTGCGCAAGCAGCGCAACAGTCCGCGCAAGCCGCACAAAGTTCACAGCAGGCGGCGACGCAGGGCGCACAGCAGGCGGCTCAGGCCGGACAGTCCGCCGCGCAGAACACAAACCAGCAAGCCGCGCAACAGGCGGGCCAGGCCGCACGGGCTGCGCAACAGGCCGCGCGCTCCGCACGGCAGGCTCAGCAGATGGCGCAGGCGGCGGCGAACAGCGCGAGAAGCGCTGCGCAGCAGGCAAGCGCCTCATCCTCAATGCAGCAGGCCGCGCAGCAGCTTGGGCAAGCCGCCCAGGCGGCAACGCAGGCTGCATCGCAAACCGGCGGCCAATCCTCTCCCACGGTGCAGCAGGCGATTCAGAAAGCCGGGCAGCAACTTTCCGCTGCTTCATCGCAGGCGAAGATCGGACGGAACAGCGCCGCACAGCAGTCCGCACAGAGCGCCTCGCAATCGCTCGCACAGGCACAGGCAACGATGGCGGCACGGCAGGCGGGACTTTCACCTTCACAGGACGGTGCTCCGATGCCGGGCGCGCAAGGTCCGGGACAAAAGGGACAAGGCACGCAACCAGGCCAGGGCCAGCGAAAAAGTTCGCAGGCGAGCAACCAACCTTCGCAGGGTGCGGAAACTTCCACGCCGGGCGCCCCGCAGGCGGTGCAGCGCGGCGCACGTGATGCGGCTCTGAAAGCGGCCAGCTTCATCGGACTTCCCGAGCGGGAACGGGCAGCAATCCAGCAGTCACTCCGCGAAAAATATCCGCAGGAATACGGGGCGCTCGTCGAGCAATACCTGCTGAATCTCGCGAACGAGAGCGCGAGAAAGTAGGTCCCTGCCCTTTCCCGGAGCCGCGCAAAAAAGCCGAAGACGCATCAGCGCATCACACCCACATGCCGTCGGGCAGCACGGCACCTTTGGGAATGACGACGATTCCGTCGCGCACGTACCACAGTGGCTTTTCCGCACCATCGCTCCAGCGCACCGGCGGCCCGTCGCTATGGTCGCCCTTGCCGTCGGGCGTGATGACGACGCCGTTTCCGACGCGTGCATTCTTGTCCACGATGGCGTGATCCACCACGCAGTTCGAGCCGATGCCAAGCGGCGGCTCCCCCGCCCTCGCAGGGCGCGATTCCTCGTAGTAGTCGGCACCCATGATGATGCTGTTTTTGATCGTGGAGCCGCTCTTGATAATGCTGCGGAGGCCAATCACCGCGCGTTCGATGTTTGCATCGCTGATGATGCAGCCGTCGTTCATGATCGCCTGCCGCACCGTCGCGCCATTCACCTTGCTGCCGGGCAGGAAGCGCATGTGCGTGTAGATCGGCGAGGCCGCGTCGAAAAAGCTGAACGGCGGGAGCGGATTTGTGAGCGCAAGATTCGCCTCGAAGAATGCGCGGATCGTGCCGATGTCCTCCCAGTAGCCTTGGAAAATGTGCGCCTGCACTCGGTATTTTCCAAGCACTTCCGGGATCACATGTTTGCCGAAATCCATGTGATTGTTCGCGAGCGACTCGCGCAGTGTTTCACGATTGAAAATGTAAATGCCCATCGAGGCCTGGTAGAGTTCGTCGTCCTCCGCACGCCCGAGTTCTTTCAGCAGCGCAGGCGGAATGCGCAGGGTGTCGAGCACCGCAGGATCCTTCGGCTTTTCCACGAAGCGAGTGATGCTGCGCGCCGCGTCCGTGTGCATGATTCCGAATTCCGTCGCGTCCTGCCGCGCCACCGGGATCGTCGCGATGGTCAGCTCGGCATTTTTTGCGATGTGCTGCTCGAGCATGCGGCGGTAGTCCATCCGGTAGAGCTGGTCGCCGCTGAGGATGACGTAATAATCGAATGGCCCGCTCAGAAAATCCGAGATGTTCTGCCGGACTGCGTCCGCCGTCCCCTGATACCAGCTCGAATCACCCGGCGTCTGCTGCGCCGCCAGGATTTCCACGTAGCTGCGCGAGAACTGGTCGAACTTGTAGGTCGCGTGAATGTGCCGGTGGAGCGAGACGCTGTTGAACTGCGTGAGCACGTAGATGCGGCGAAGGCCGGAGTTCAGGCAGTTCGAGATCGGAATGTCCACGAGGCGGTATTTTCCCGCGAGCGGGACCGCGGGCTTCGAGCGTTCCTTCGTCAGTGGAAAGAGCCGTGTGCCCGCGCCACCACCCATGATGATCGCCAGTGTTTTTTCGGTGACGGCAGGCCAGTTGAAGTTGGAGTCGAGTCCCATGACGCAAGGCTAGACAGAACGCAGGCCCAATGGGAACGGCGAAAATCGGCGGCCCTCACGCCGCTGTTGCCACCGCACGACCTGCACGTTTAGAAGATGCCCCCATGGCCGACCTGAATCACCTCCTTGCAAACAACCGCGCGTGGGCCGACGAGATCAAAAGCCGCCAGCCGGATTTTTTCAACAATCTCGCGGGCGTCCAGAGCCCCGAGTACCTGTGGATCGGCTGCTCGGATTCGCGTGTGCCCGCAAACCAGATCACCGGCCTTATGCCCGGTGAAGTTTTCGTCCACCGCAACGTCGCGAACGTCGTCGTCCACACCGATCTGAATTGTCTGTCCGTGATGCAATTCGCCGCCGACGTGATCAAGGTGAAGCACATCATGGTCGTCGGCCACTACGGTTGCGCAGGCGTGCTCGCGGCGCTGAAAGGCCATCGCTTCGGACTCGTCGATAATTGGCTCCGGCACATCCAGGACGTGCGGCACAGACACGCCACGCTCATCGAGCGCTTTCCCGAAGAGCGGCGGCACGACATCCTCTGTGAACTCAACGTGATCGAGCAGGTGCTCAATGTCGGTCAGACGACCATCGTGCGCGATGCATGGGAACGCGGGCAGTCGCTCTCGATCCACGGCTGGATCTACGGCCTCCAGGACGGATTGCTCCGCGATTTGAAAATGACCGCAGCCAGCGTGGACGAACTCGATCGCGCATACCGCGATGCCGTCGCGACTGTGGCATAGCGCACGAGCGACTGGTTGAATCCGCCTCGCATGAACGACAAACGGCAGCAGCCAAAGCGAATCACCATCGTGGCGATTGCGGGAGCCGTCGGAATCCTCGGGCTGGCATCGTGCGCGACAAAGGCACCCGCGAAGCCGGCCGAAAAAAACGGCCACCCACGCGAGCGCGCCTCAATGCCCGCGACCCGCAAATCCAAGCCCGCTGAAAATGAGAAAGACCGGCCCGCGTCCTTTCCGCGCGCAACCCCGGATGTGCAGCCCGAAAAGCTCCGCAAGGATTTCGCCGCAGAAAAGCTGCCGCGGATGGGCCGCCACATCGGGCCCGCATCCAGGGAGCGCATCCGCACCCTGCTGAAAGATGCACCCGCGCTCGATGTGGAAATCCTCAGCCCCGACAACGATCCCGAGGCGCTCGCGTTTGCCGGGGATTTTCGAAAGCTGTTCGAATCCGCAGGGATGAAAGTGCGAAAGAACACGGGACACACGGAGCTGCCGAACAAACTCCCGGGCGTCTCAATCTACAGCAGGCCGCAGCTCGACGATTCGCTTGGCAGTATCATCGGCGAAATTTTCACCGCGATCTCAGAGCCAATCCAGTGGGAGAAAGAGGCGACCACCTTCAACATGCGCGACCCCGACCTGCGAATC
>JBDSAR010000035.1:0-5776 GCA_039922035.1 Chthoniobacteraceae bacterium | reverse complement strand
GTGGATCGCGTGAGCTGCCGTCCGGATTTCGGCGTGATCTGCTACGGTGTCATCAGCATGGAGGACGGCGTGACGCACGGCGGATCGAAGAACAATCTCCTCGGCAAGGAGCCCGCGGCAGAACTGGTCGAATTGCTCTCGAACGACAAGCAGGTCACGAAAGACACGCCGCCGTGTTTCGTGTGGACGACCGGCGAGGACAAGGCCGTGCTCCCCGAGAACAGCTTCCGCTTTGTGCAGGCGCTGCGGAAAAACGGCATCGCCTTCGACTTCCACGTCTATGAGAAAGGCCCGCACGGCATCGGGCTCAGCCAGGGCAAAAATGGCGTGCCTGCCGACGACGTGCATCCGTGGGGCAAGGATCTCGTCTTCTGGCTGCAGCAGCATGGCTGGGCGAAGTGAAGCGTCGCCGCGCTTGTCAAAGCGCGGGCTGATCTGCGCATGCCAATGGACCAGCGCGGCTGCAAACGACGCTTCGTGCATTTGCGATAGCCACTTGTGCATCGCGGTGCTTCACAGCGCATGAGCGACTGTTACCGTGCGCGCTCATTTCTCAACCGACCGAACACACACCATGCCGAATCCCTGGACCGGAAAAGGAAATCCCTATACACGCAAAGAAGTCGTCGAGCGCCTGCGCGCGACGCTGAAGAAAGGCAATGCCATCATCGCCGGTGGCGCGGGCACCGGGATCTCGGCGAAGTTCATCGAGCGCGGCGGCGCAGACCTGATCATCATTTATAACAGCGGACGCTTCCGCATGATGGGCCACGGTTCGACCGCGGGCATGATGGCCTACGGCGACGCGAACGCCATCGCGATGGAGATCGGTGAATTCGAGGTGCTGCCCGTCGTCGAGGAATGCCCGGTGATCTGCGGCGTCCACGCGACCGATCCACGCCGCCGGATGTGGCACTGGCTCGGCAAGGTGAAGGAGATGGGATTCTCCGGGGTGAACAATTTCCCTACGCACACGATCGTGGACGGCCATTTCCGCGGCGTGCTCGAGGAGACGGGCATGAGCGTGAAGAAGGAATTCGAGATGGTCGCGCTCGCGCGGCGGATGGATCTTTTCTCCGTCGTGTATGTCGGCTCACCCGAGGAGGCCGTGGCAATGGCGAAGGCCGGCGCCGATGCGATCATCGCGCACGTCGGCACGACCGTCGGCGGGAGCATCGGTGTGAAGAGTGCGGTCAAGAGCTGGGATTTCACCATCAAGCGCACGCAGGAGATCATCAATGCCGCGACTCGCGTGCGGAAGGACATCTTCTTCCTCTGCCACGGCGGCCCGATCAACACACCTGAGGACGCCGCGCGCGTGATTCAAAACACCGACGCCGTCGGCTTCGTCGGAGCGACCTCGCTCGAACGCATGGGCATCGAGGAATCACTCACGAACCTCACGCGCAAATTCAAATCGCTCAAAGTGCCGAAGCGCGGCCAAGCGAGGAAGTAGGCTCCCAGACTTGCATCCGCGGATGTCGCGGGCACGTCACATTTTTTCTAGCCGCGTGCTGCATGCGTCGCCACTCTGCGCGCCGCCATGTCCCAAAACCCCAACCTCCCTTGGTGGAAGCAGCTCAACAGCTACCACTGGTTCGTCCTCATCGTCGCTTCAGCCGCATGGTTTTTCGACTGCCTCGATCAGCGCCTGTTTTCACTCGCGCGCGTCCCGGCTCTGGTCGAGCTGATGAAACTCCCCGCGAGTGATCCGGCGCTTCAGGCGTTTGGCAAAGTCGTCACGGCGTGCTTCCTGATCGGATGGGGAATCGGCGGCCTCATCTTCGGCGCGCTGGGCGACAAGTTTGGCCGCGCAAAAATGTTGACGCTCACCATTCTCATTTACTCGGCATTTACGGGACTGAGCTACTTCAGTCAGACGAAGATCGACTTCACCATCTTCCGTTTCCTCACAGGTATCGGAGTCGGCGGCGTGTTCGGCCTCGCCGTCGCGCTCATCGCGGAGACGGTGCCGAGCGGCGCGCGCGCGCAGTGCCTCGGGCTGCTGCAGATTTTGTCCACCATCGGGAACATCTCGGCGGGCTTTGCAAAAATGGGCATCGATGCGCTGGAAGCGAACCACACGATCACCGCCGGTTCCGGCTGGCGCTGGATGTTCCTCATCGGCGCCGTGCCTGCGTTCATGATCATCTTCACGCGCGGCCATCTCAAGGAGCCCGCGACATGGCTGCACTTGAAGGAGAAGGGACTCCTGCCGAAGGGAGGCATTTTTTCTCCCTACGCAGCCCTGCTCGGCAATGCGCGCTGGCGGAAAAATCTCATCGTCGGCGCGCTCATCGCCAGCACCGGCGTGGTCGGCCTGTGGGCCATCGGCGAGTACGCCGTGGATTTGCAGAAAGTGGTCTTCAAACAGCATTTTGAAAAAATCGTCGCCGCCGACAAGGTGAAGGCCGAGGTGGATTGGGCCATCGCCGTCGCCTACCTCTGGAACATGTTCGGTGCCGCCGCAGGCATGATGCTCTTCACGCGCATCGCACAGATCGGGCGCAAGCTCGCATTCCTCCTCGGCTTCAGCGCCGCGATGATCGCGACATTCCTCGTCTATCAGAACATGAGTTCGCCGTTCTCCGCCCGCTGGATGATGTTCCTCATGGGTGCCGCGCAGCTCAGCGTCTTCGCCGGCTTCGCGATTTATCTGCCCGAGCTTTTCCCCGGCAGACTTCGCAGCACCGGCACGAGCTTCTGCTACAATCTCGGCCGCTTCGCCGCCGCCGCCGGCAGTTTCTTCTCCGCAAAACTCACCGCGGATGTCTTCGGCGGATACGCGAAGCAGGACGCCGCGCTTCCGCTCCGTTATGCCGCGATGACGATGTGCGCCATCTTCCTCATCGGCATCATCACGCTCGCCTTTGCCCCTGAGACGAAGGGCCAGCCGCTGCCCGAGGAATAGCACCCGACCGTGAGGTTGGCGCTGGCTGCCAAGGTGGCGCCGACGACCCGTCGGCGCTGCACTTTCCCACGCACTGCCCTCGGGCGTCAATCTGCCGAGTGACACACAGGGCGAATCCTCAAGACGGGCAAACCGATGAGTCGTCAGCGCTAAATCTTCCGTCCCTCCGCCCAGCGCGCGTCGCGGAGTGCGGGGAACTCCGCGCGCCACGCGGCCACGTCAGCGTGTGAGATTTTCGCGGTGAGAACAGTCTCCGCGCTGCCTGCATCGGCGACGATTTCCCCGTGCGGGTTCACAACGACACTTCGCCCGCAATACTCGAAGCGCGGCTCGCGCCCCGTGCGGTTCACGCCGACGACGAAAGCCTGATTCTCGATGGCCCGCGCCTTCAGCAGCGTGAGCCAGTGGTCGATCCGCTTCACCGGCCAGGCCGCGATGACGATGAATAAGTCCGCCCCGAGACGCGCCGCATCGCGGAACAACTCCGGGAATCGCAGATCGTAACAGATGAGCGGCGCGACGGTAAATTCACCGATGCGAAAGAGGACGCCCGCGCCGCCAGACTCATGAACATCTGCCTCGCCCGCGCCGCTGAATGGTCGTTGCTTCACATAACGCGCGAGCAGGGAGCCGTCGGCGGCAAACGTGACGGACTCGTTGCGTCCTCGTCCGTCATTGCCGGGATTGATCACCCCGGCGGTCACGGCACAGCGGTGCCGCATTGCGAGCGCACCCAGAAATCCTTCGGCTTCACGCGAATCGCCATGCATGGTCATCTTCAGGTCGAGGCTGAACCCCGTCGCGAACATCTCCGGCAGTACGATCAGGGAGCCAGGTGCGGGCGGAGTCGCATTGAGCATGTGTCCGACTTTATCAAAATTCGCGCGAGGATTCTCCCATTCACTGTCGAGTTGGATGGCCACGATGTTCATTCGCTAAATCTGCCGCCTGCCGGGTCTTCAGGCGAGCCAATGATGAGTCTGCCTCCCCCGGCATCCGTTGAATTCGGCAACGGGCAGGCGATCTTCCCTGCGCGAACAGTTTTCCTGTTCCCATTCTGACGCAAAACAGCGAAGAATCAGGCAGTCTTGCACCATGGCAAATCTTCCAACTCAAAATCAGGAGCCAATCCCTTCATTGATTGAGATCGGGAACTTTGTCGTGATCGCGCGTGTGCTTCCGCAAAAATGTGCGTGGTACTGGATGGGGAAGCAGCGCCCGGGACCGGTGGCGGCGTACCAACGGCGACTGACATTGCCGAACGTCTTTGATCTGCGCAGCAAATTGAAAGAGGAAACCACCCGCCTCGCGTTTGTCCATGTCCCCATCCGTCCGAAGAGATTCTTTGACCAGGGAATTCTCCGGATGTTGCACGGGGACTTCGGGCTGTTTGGATTTCGCGAAGTGCTCTCTGCGACGCAATGCCCGCTCGTGGGGCTGGATTTCAACGATGCGACTGAAATGAGCGATACTGCGATGCGGATTCTCGAACGCAGCATCTGCTTTTTTAAGAGGGAACTGCCAACGGACATTTCCCGGCTGCTGCCACGAAATGCATCAGCTTCGCTAAGAAGGAGCCTCGAGAGGAATGCACATAAGCTAATGCCGATTTCGCTGGGACTGTCCTCGGACCGGGTTGCGAATCTCCCACAGCCAGGAAATGAAAAATTGTATGATGTGTTTTTCTCCGGCGACACGAGCTCTGAGGTGCGAAAAGGTGAATTTAAGCTGCTGGAAAAGCTAAAGACGCTGGGCGTCCGCGTTTTCCAGCCAACCACGCGTCTGTCACAGCAGGAATTCCTGAAAGCTTGCGCGCAAAGCTACCTTGTCTGGTCCCCGGAGGGCGCTGGATGGGACTGTTTCCGTCATTATGAAGCGGCCGCATCAGGTTCGGTCCCGCTGATGAATGTTCCACCGATAACACCCTACGAACCCCTTGCTCACAATCGGCACGGAATATATTACGTCTCAGACTTTGGGCATCGCTCCGCTCCGGCTCCGGATTTCCAAGCAGTTTCGGATGACTTCGTCACCACAGTGATGCACGCGCTCGAGGACCGTCCAAGGCTGATCCTGATGGGCAAGGCTGCCCGCGAGTTTGCCCTTGAATTTCATCCGCACGAGGCGCTCGTGAATCATATCGTTCAGACTGCGGAATCACGTCTGAACGCCAGATAATCATGGATACCTTCCGGCAAATTGCGAACTCAGTTTCCCCCGCAGAAGTCTTCTTGCTAGCTATGATTGGGGCTGTTCTCCGGTGTCTTGCTGGAGTGTCCGATGGTGCTCATTTGCCGGTAGGATGCGACGGCGGACATAGGTGATGAAAATCATCGTCATCGTTCTCAATTGGAATGGAAAGGAGGATACTTTGCGCTGCCTTTCAAGCCTGTGTGCCGTGACGACACCGCATTCAGTGGTGGTCGTTGACAATGGCTCGACTGACGATTCCGTACAGGCCATCAGCCAGAATTTTCCGAACGTCCATCTCATCAGCACCGGAGTAAACCTGGGCTACGCGGAAGGAAATAATATGGGTCTGCATCATGCCCTTGAGCAATCTCCCGATGCGATTCTGGTCCTGAATAACGACACGACTGTTGAACCTGACATATTGGCGGCATTCCTAATTCGTGACTTGCCTATCCAGGGGGCGAGGCAGCACCTGATGGAGGATCCAACTCGTCTTGGGCAGCTCGGCGGGAGGTGGAATTCCCAGACCGGAATGTTCGATGCTGTCGGAATCAACGAACCCGCGCGACTTTGGACCGAACCGCTTAATCTGGACTATGTCAGTGGTTGCGCCTTGTTTGTGAAAGCCGAGGTTTTTCGCCGGGTGGGGCTCTTTGACGCCAGGTTCTTTCT
>JBDSAR010000034.1:0-16882 GCA_039922035.1 Chthoniobacteraceae bacterium | reverse complement strand
AAACGAGAAATCGGCGGATTCGGATCGGGCTCATGCGATCAACTCCTTCACCACATTACCGTGCACATCCGTCAGGCGGAAGTCTCTTCCCGCATATCGGTACGTGAACTTCTCGTGGTCGAAGCCGAGCAGGTGCAGGATCGTCGCGTGCAGGTCGTGGACGTGGGCCGGCTTGTCCTGGGCCTTGAAGCCGAACTCGTCGGTCGCGCCGTAGGCGGTGCCGCCCTTCACGCCGCCGCCCGCCATCCACACGCTGAAGCCGTAGGGGTGATGGTCGCGTCCATCCGCGCCCTGCGATCCCGGTGTGCGGCCGAACTCGGTGGCGAAAAGGACGAGCGTGTCCTCCAGCAATCCGCGCTGCTTGAGATCGGCGAGCAGGCCGGCGATCGGTTTGTCCACCTGCGCGGCGAGCTTGCCGTGGTTGACCTTCAGCCCGGAGTGCGAGTCCCACGCGCCGGCGGCACCGTCGCCATGCTGGATCTGGATGAAGCGTACGCCGCGCTCCGCGAGCCGCCGGGCGACGATGAGCTGCCGTGCGAAAGGCTCGGTGACTTTTTCATCGAGACCGTAGAGGCGTTTCGTCTCGGCGCTCTCCGCGTCGAGGTTCATCGTCTCGGGAACGGCGGCCTGCATGTTGAAAGCAAGCTGGTAGCTTTTGATCCGCGCGAGTAGCGCTTGGTCGCGGGGATACTGATCCGCCGCGAGACGGTTCAGACGGTTCACGAGTGAAAATTCGGCAGCCTGCTCCGGACGCGAGAGCGCGATCTCGGGCGCGGCGAATGCGAGCGGGTTCCTCGGATCCACGCGCAGATTCACCGCGTCGAACGCGGGGCCGAGGTAGTGGCCGTCGCGCACGTCGAAGAAGCGCGGGCCCATGTTCACGAAGGTCGGGAGATTGTCCGTCATCGAGGACAGGCCGTAGGTCACCCACGCGCCGAGCGTCGGCTCATGCGGGTCCAGCATGTGCCGGCCGCTGTGGAATTGCACCTGCGCACCGTGATTGTCGTCGGTCGTCCACATGCTGCGGATGAATGCGATGTCGTCGGCGCACGAGCCGATGTGCGGAAACCAGTCACTGATCTCCACGCCGCACTGCCCGTATTTTTTCGAGCCGACCTGCAGCGGGAAAATCACATTCCGCTGCTTGCCGTTCGCGTCGTTCACTACGACCACGCGCACATTCTTCAGCTTCTCCGGCGACTGCACGTCCTTGTAAGGCGTCTCGCCGATGGACTTGCCCGCATACTTCGTGAGCATCGGTTTCGGGTCGAAGCTCTCCATGTGACTCACGCCGCCGCGCATAAAAAGCCAGATTACGCGCTTCGCCTTCGGCGGGAAAATCGGCAGGCCCGTCGGCGGCTTCCACTCCGCCGCCGCGCGACTTTCACGGGCAAACATCGCCTGCAGCGCGATGCCCGCGAGTCCGCCGCCGAGGCGATCGAGAAAACCGCGACGAGAGAGAAACTGGCGGGTGAATGCGTCGTGCGTCATCGGAGTGTGACGAAGTCATTGTGGTTCATGATCGCCTGCAACACCAGCGTGCGTGCGTGCGCGGCGTTGAGCTTGGAAAATTCCGCCAGGCTCTCGGCGCAAGCGGCGCGCTCCTCGGCCGTCGGCGCACGGCTGAGCAGCGAGAGAAATGCCTGTGTGATGAACTCCGGATCCGTGAGCTTTTCGTCGCGCTTCGCGATCGCATCGGCGCATTCGCGCGTGAGTCTGCCGTTCGCCAGCGCGAGCGCCTGCTGGGGCACGATGCTCTCCTGCCGCCGGTAGCATTCGAGCACGTTGCTGTTGTCGAACGCCGCGAGGAAGCGGTGCTCCACGTCCGCGGTTTGCGTGAAATAGATCGCGCGGCGCAGGCTCGACTCCTCCTTTCCCGGATCGACGCCCGGCCCGCCCACGCGCATGTCGAGACGCCCGGCGACGTGCAGCAGTGAATCACGCACAGCCTGCGATTCGAGGCGGCGCGGATTCATGCGCCAGTAGCAGGTGTTGTCAGGATCGGCGGCGAGCGTCGCGGATGCGGCGCCCGCGTTTGAGGAACTCCGGCGGTAGAGCTGAGAGAGAACCATCGCGCGGTGCAGATGCTTCAGGCTCCAGCCGTGCTGCATGAAATCCACGGCGAGCGTGTCGAGCAGGTCCTGATGCAGCGGTGGCGGGCAGCGCAGCCCGAAGTCGCTGACCTCCGGCACGAGCGAAGCCCCGAAGTGGCGCAGCCAAACGTGATTCACGAGCACGCGCGCGGTGAGCGGATTGCGCATGTCCGCGATCCATTGTGCGAACGCGAGGCGACGTCCTGTGCTCGTGGCCGGGTAAAGTTGGAAGTCCGCGTTGTTCTTGTCCTCAGGGCCTTCCTGCCCCTTCAACGAGGCGCGGATCAGCGTGTATTTATTGCCAGGGTTTTCGGTCTTCCTTTTCGCGGCAGCGAGCACCTGTTCGGCCGTCTTCACTTTCTTTTCCGCATCCGCCGCCTTGTTCTTCGCCGCAGTCAGCGGCTCGTGCCGCGCCTTGGCCATTTCGCTCTCGGCGCGGGCGAGTTCAAAGGCAGCCTCCGCTTTCGCAGCAGCGGCAACGAGGACGGGAGAGTCAGCAGACGCCGGTTGCCCAAGCCGTGCGCGATCGGCAGCGAGGGCCGCACGCAGCATCGCCGGTTTTGCGTTGGCGGCAGCGAGAGCCTTCTCTGCAACAGCTATTGCGGTCTCCGCCTGCTCAACGCCGTCCTCGCTCCGAAGATCCTCCCGTTTCCGTCGCGCCTGACCGAGCGCGGTCGTCGCATGTGCGATCTCGCCTTGGGCGGCGTGCAACTGATCGTCGCTCACGAACGGCAACAGGGCAGGCAGACTCGCGATGGCCGGCAGCGTGATCGCCTTCGGCACGAACTCGGAAAACGCGAGAACTTCCGGCACACTCGGCTGCATCACGCGCGATTTGTCCTCGTTCTTCTCATCACCGCGGCGGTGGAGATACGTGGGCTTGTCGAGGTGCAGATCGAAGACGCGCGGGAGACCGTCCTTTTCGAGATTCGTCTCACCGGGCCACGGGTCGAGCCGCACGTGATACGGCTCGAAGATCGCGCGCATGCGGTAGTAGTCGGACTGCGAGACGGGATCGTATTTGTGATCGTGGCACTTCACGCACTGCATCGTGATGCCGAGGAATGCGCGGCTCGTGTGCTCCACCGTTTCGTCGAGCCACGTCGTGCGGTTGAAGAGGTAGTAGTTGCGGGCGAGGAAGCCGGTCGCGCGCAAGGCGTCACGATCCTCCGGCGCGGCCTCATCGGCGGCGAGCATCTCGATGATCATCCGGTCGTAGCCCTTGTCCGCATTCAGCGACTCCACGATCCAGTCGCGCCAGTGCCAGAGGTGCTTCTGGCTGTGGCGAAGCTGATCGCCGAGGCCGTACCAGTCCGAGTAGCGCCAGATGTCCATGAAGTGCCGGCCCCAGCGTTCGCCGTACGCGGGCGAGGCGAGCAGGCGATCCACGGTGCGCCGCATGATCGCCGGCGGTTCATCTGAAACGGCACGCGGCTCCGCGGCGAAGTCGGCGAGAAACTTGCGCACCTCATCTGCCGATGGCGGCAGGCCGGTGAGATCGAGATGGACACGGCGCAGCCAGACTTCGGGCGCGGCCTCGCGCTGCGCTTGCAGGCCGCGTTCGCGAAGGCGGGCGGCGATGAGTGGATCAATGGTGGAATGCGGACTCGCCGTGCTGGCGATCTGTGGGGCTGCGTGGGGTGGCTGGTAGGCCCAGTGTTTGCGAGGATCCGCTTCCGGCTTTTCATCCGCAGGCGAGGGCGCGCCCGCTGCGATCCACGCCTTCAGCCTTGCGATTTCTTCTGCCGTGAGAGCCGCTCCTTCCGGCGGCATGCGCTCGTCCTTTTCCGTCGTGGTGACTTTTTCGAGCAGCAGCGATGGAGCCGGGGCGATGATGTCGCCGGATTCGCCGCCCTTGTGCATCAGCGGGACGGTATCGAGTCGCAACCCGGACTTTTGCTTGAGCGCGCCGTGGCAGGCGTAGCAGCGTGATTTGAGCAGCGGCTTGATGTCCTTTGCGTAGTCCACCGCCCGCGCCGCACTCGCGGGCAGCAGCAGCGCCGCGCAAATGCGCAGCGAGGACCAAGCTAGGGTGCGTGTGCTCACTTCGCCTTGAGCTTTGCGCCGTAGAGATCGTTGCTGCCGCCGCTCGTGATGCTCGCGTCGGAGAATTTCGCCGTGCCGCCGAAGGAACCGCCGAAGAAGAGATTTCCCTGCGCGTCGCAGACCATCGTGTAGGCGTTGTCGCCCTTGTCGCCGCCGGCCTGCGTGATCCAGCGCAGCGCGCCTTTCTCGTCGAACTTCGCGACATACATATCCGTGCTGCCGCGGCTGTGGAGTTCTTCGCCGCCGAATTTGAAAGTGTCCGTGAATTCGCCGGTGACGAAACTGTTGCCGCGTCCGTCGGTCGCGACGCCGAGGCCGTAGTCCACCGCGGGACCGGTGCCCACGCGGCTCCAGAGTAGTTTGCCGTCCGTGTCGAAGTGGCAGAGGAACGCGTCGCTGTCCTTATCGCCCGTCGTCGTGAACGTCTCGCTGCCGAGCACGGCCTTGCCCTTGAACATCCCGCTCGCCCACACGCGGCCTTCCTTATCGCAGGTGATCTCGTGGAAAAGGCAACTCGGCTCGCCAAGCTGCTGCGTGATCCACCGCACTTCGCCTTGCGGCGAAAGTTTCACCACGACTGCGGAGGATCCTTTCGGCGTGACAAGCGGCTTGCCGCCGAATTCCCCGCTGCCCGAGCTGAGTCCGCCGATGTAAATGTTGCCCTTCCCGTCCACCGCGACGCCGTGACCGGAGCCGCCGGCTTTTCCGCTCGCGGTCTTCACCCACACGAGCGCGCCGTCGGCGTGATATTTCGCGCAGAAGATGTGGCTGCCGGGATCGTTCGGCACGTTCACGTCGCCAAACTGCGATTCGCCGACGACTGCGCCGGTGACGACGATGTCGCCCTTTTCGTCCACCGCGATGCCGTGGCCGTAGTCGTAGCCTTTTCCGCCGGCGGTGCGAATCCACACGAGCTTTCCGTCGCGATCATATTTCGCGGTGAAGATGTCGTAGTCGCCGCGGTTTGGGAGCTTCGTCCCGCCGAAGTCCGCATCGGTGCTCTGGTAATGGCCGGTGACATAGCAGTTCCCCGCCGCGTCCGTCGCGACGCCATATCCCCGATCAATGAGGCTGCCCCCGCCGAGGCGTGCCCAAAGGAACTTCCCTTTCGAATCGAGCTTCGCGACGAAGAAGTCCATGCCGCCCGCGCTCTTCAAGGTGGTGTCGCCAAACTTCACCTCGCCCGTCACCTCGCCCGCGAGGAAGACGTTACCCTCGCGGTCAATGTTGATGGCGCGCGTCTTGTCGTTCTTCAGCCCACCCGCGGATGTCGCCCATTCAAAGGCTGGTGCAGTCTCGGGAGTCGCCCCCACGAGACGTGCGGCGAAGCACATGGCGAGGGCGACAGTCGGGAAGAGGCGGGTGGCAGAGTGTTGGTTGTGCATGGGGGTTTCCAAGTTTAGGAGCGGATGAAATCGCTTCTCTTAGGACGAGCATGCTCCCGTCGTGGCGGAAACGACAGGACGGTTCGATGGCAGTGAGCGGCATCTTGAATTCGGCATCGGGCGTCGTGCCACCCTCGGGGGGCGAGAACGATCATCGCGTGTCAAACGCCAGCTTGGGAGCCGGCTACTCGACCCGGACCGTCAGCGGGCCGCCGGGGACTTTGTCAGTCCCGCCGCGGCTGAAATACCATCCCCCCTTGTAGAAGGCGGTCACGGCATAGTTCCCGAAGTTCCCAATTCGATGTCCGTTTTTCGGTGTCGCGGGCAACTCCGTGATCACGCGTCGCGAGCCCCACGGTCCGCTCACCTCCGCTGATGCAATCGTGCCCGGGCGCGTCGGCACAACCTCCCAAAACTGCATCGTCTGCGATTGCCGCTTCGCGTCGGTGAACCTGACCGTGTGACCCTCCGTCAGCTTCTTCACCTCCTCCGGCGCAGTCGTGACGGGGATCTGGTGGGAGGCGGAAAAATACGCGGCGTAGGCGAAGACTGTGGGGTATTTGATCTTCGGCGGATCCTTCATGTCACCATCCACGGTGACTCCCTTTTCGCTGAACTGGATGGTGAAGGTGAACTTGATCTTCTGCTCGTAGTGCCCGGCCAGTTCCACCTTCTTCGGCTGCATCGCCGGCGCTGGCCGCCTGTCGAGGCTCACGAGGTCGCGGCCGCGTGATTGGCCGTCGTCGGTGTAATACGCGTTGAAGCGCACCAGCACGGGCGGACCGACATGGTTTCCATCCTGCTTGGGCTGGATGCGGAGCACCCGATCCTTGTCGAGCGTCGCGTCGAAATTCGGCGACTGAAACACTGAGTTCATGTCCTTCCATGGGCCGCTCGGGAAGACGTCGAGCACAGTTGACTTCGCAGGATCAGGGCCCTCTGCCGCGGCGGCGCTTCCGTAAATGGCGAGGCACAGGATGGCGGAGGGGAGGAATCGGTGCATGGAAGGATGGCCGGGACGTATGGAATGGCGGCGTCCGTCGCGCTGTCAATGTCGCGTGAGGACTCCTCCATGCACGAACAGAACCCTGCAAACGCACGCCAGTGCCGTGACGAGGAAGGCTCGCTTCGATTCGATGACGTGATATTCGAGTCGTCGTTGTCCACCCCGAACACCGATGCGCCCCTCTAAGATCCCGGCCAAGATCCGCGCCGGCAAAATCGCCCGCGTCTGCTCCACCGGCATTCCAGCGATCTGCCTGCCGCAGATGGCCGCGCTGGATCGCATGGCTGGCGGATGCCGGAAGCAGCGTAAGCCCTGGGGCTTTCCTGTCGGCACCATCAAGGATGCAAAGCTGGTCGCCGACATGGGGGCGCAGTTTATCAGCTTCGGAAGCGAGTTCTTCGGGATCCACAAGCATCTCGAAACCTGCCGAAACCTGCAGCGCGCAGTGGAACGAACTTTTCGTCGAAACCTGATCGAACTCAAATTCCCATGAATCCTCCCAACCGCCTCGCAGTCATGTTTGTCGTGCTCACGGCAGCCGCATATTTTTCCGTGAGCCCTGCGAACGCCGCCGAACTTCGCGCGGGTGTCGCGAAGGTGGACATCACGGACCGCGCCGCAGGCCCGGTGAATGACCCGTGTTTTGCCAAGGCGCTCGTCTTGAAAAACGGGGGCACAACGGCGGTGCTCATCACGGTGGATGCGGTGGCGATCGGGGAGATCGGACGGATTGGGAACGGATTTCTGGCGACGGTGCGGAAAGAATTGGAGAAGGAACTCGGCATCCCGCCGTCGAGCGTGGTGATCAACGCGAGCCATTGCCACGGAGTCGTGCGCGGCGATACGGCGCAGTTCGTGGTGCAGGTGGTGAGGGAGGCGGCGAAAAACCTGGTGGCGGTGAAAGTGGGAACGGGCACGGGTCACGAGAACCGGATCAGCGAGAACCGCCGCCTGAAGATGAAGGACGCCAGCGAGGTGGACATGCGTCGTGCCTACTCGATGCCACGCGATGAGGATGTCGCAAGCGTGGGGCCGATCGATCCGCAGATCGGGCTGCTGCGTCTGGATCGCGAGGACGGGAGGCCGCTCGCCGTGCTCTACAATTTTGCGTGTCATCCGATCATGAACCCGCCGAGCAAGGGCAACTCCGCGGACTACCCAGGCTTTGCATCCAAGGTGATCGAGGAAAGTCTCGGTGGGGGCGCGGTCGCATTCTTTGTCCAAGGCTGCGCCGGCGACATCAATCCCGTGCGTTACAAGGAGGTGAGCCGCCCCGCCGATGCAGAGCCGCTGGGGACGATGCTCGGGGCCAGCGTACTGGGCGCGTCGCGGCAGATCGAGACGAAGCCGGATGGCGAGTTAAAGGTCAGCAGCGACATCATCTCGGTGCCGCGCGCAGCGGACTACGAGCGGCGCATGGCGGCGATTCAGGCGGAGCAGACGAAACTGCTCGCGGCACTGAAGCCGACGAACGTCAACTTCAAGACCTTCCTCCCGCTCCTGATCCAGCAGCGGCTCTGGCCCGACTTTCCGTCGCACCACTCGCAGAGCTACCTGCACGACCAGTCGGTGGATCGCAAAGCGCTTTTGCAGCTCGATGCGGACAATCGCGCGGCCGTCGAAGCCTATCAGCAAAACCTCGCGGTGATGGAACAGCTCACTCGCCTCAATACGAACCTCGCGCTGCTGAAAAAGCACCTCGAACAAACCAAGGCTGCCGGAAAACCAACGCTGGAAGTCGAGGTCTGCGGTCTGCGAATCGGCGACTTCAAACTGGTGACATTCCCCGGCGAACTCACCGTTCAGGTCGGGCTCAACATCAAAAAAGCCGCGAACGATCCGCACGCCTTCGTCGCCGGCTACACGAATGGCTACATTTATTACACGCCGACGATCGAGCAGCGCAACAACACCGGCTACGCGCAGGAGGATTGCGACACGCTCGTGGCACCCGAGTGGCAGAAGATCTTTGAAGCAAAGGCGCTGGAGGTTTTGAAGAAGTTGTGAGGTCCGGCAACGAGACGATGCTCATGGTGTATCCGCAAGGCCACCCAAGGGAACGCCATTCCAGACCTTTCCGGCTCGGACCTGACAAGCGCAGACCTCACCAATGCCCGGCTCAATCACGCAAATCTCATCAGCGCGAATCTTGTCGGGGCAGACTTGACCCTTGCGGATCTGTCCGGGGCGAGGCTCGTGGGGGCGAGGCTAATTGATGCGAACTTGCTCGGCGCGATTGGCCTGTCCAAACTGCCGCCATTCGGGACGAGGACGCCGTTGCCCATGAGCGCCCCGATGGGGCGCGGAACATTTTGAAACTTCCTGCGACTGACAGTCCACGACCCCGCCCGCGAGCACCATTCCTGTGAGGAACTTGACCAACTCACGGCTGTCGCATCTTCACGTTTTTGCGGCTTTGGATCAGTTCAGCACGGCCAAATCATAGCCCCGCCGGTGCCAGTGTGTGGCTCATCCGTCGGGGAGTCTGCAAAAGCGTCGATGTACTCATCACCGCCATCGACGAATGGATCCTCGATCGCGTTGCTTCGATTTGTCAGCGAACTAATCGCTGACCACATTTGTTTGGAATGGCACATCCCGTCCCGGGATGGTTATTGGACCCTCACGGGGGGTCCGCATCATCTGCCGGCTTCCAGACGGCTGCGCCGGCGACGCAGGGCGGCGACGACACATGCGCCGAGGACGTAGGTAACCGTGCCGGGCTCCGGCACTGCGAATGCCGAGGCATTGGGGGCGTAGTCGAGTTGGCCATTGGCGCGGAGCCCGAAGCTGCCGAGATAGACGCCGGGACCCGTGCCGCCTGATTCCAGGGCGAAGAGATCCTGGACCGAGATCCAGTTGCCAGTGCCGAATGCGGCGACGACGGAGTCATTCACGAAGTTGCCGTTCACGGTGGCAAAGGTCTGGCCGGGCTGGCCACCTGAGCGCGTCGTGTATGAGTTGGGATTGGCAGCGGTTACGACCAAATCGAAGTCGCTGTTGGCCGTCGAGGCGGCGGTGCCTGTGTACCCACCCGATCCGCCGAGGGAAGCGACCTGCGTGTTGGCGGAGGTGTTGCTGGTCTGGCGACTCCACGGCGTGGTCTGCACTCCCGGCGAGGTCTCCGGGCGCGAGAGGTAGATGGTGTTGGTGCCAAACAAGCCGTCGAATGAGCCTGAGGTATTGGACGTTCCGACAATTCCCCAGAAGAGATTGGCGCGTGTCGCCCAGTTCGTCACCGTTCCGTTTTGATAAGTACTCTGAAGGTCGAGCACACTCAGGCGGCCGATGTTTGTGATGGCCGAACCGGTGATCGGACTGCCAGATGTTCCAGTTCCGCCGGGATTGTAGTAGGAGTCGGCGGGGCCAAGGTTAAGTTCCAAGTTAATGGTATTGCCCGGCGTGGCTGTGGCCCGAAAGCTCATCAGGAGATCGTTGTCTGACAAGCTAACGTCAGCGTTGCCGGCCTGGGCGGATTGGATGGAGAGGAACAGCCCGGCAAGGGCAAAAATGGATGTCGTAAGGATGCGGGTTGATTTCATTGCTTTGGTAAATTCAGAAGACGCGGGCAAATGGATGGAATGGCTGTACGCCTTCTTTATTGAGAAACCATGTGACAACTGCGTGGCGTGCCGGTGACGATTTGGTGCCTTTCCCGCACCGGGGCATGGACTGTTCCCGGATGTGACTGCCTGCAGGTTCTGCGGCATGAGGTTATCTGGCCCCCGGAGACTGGAGTTTGCTTCATATTGCCGGGCCCGATGGCCTCAATGTTTCTCCGCCAGCAAAAGCTCCTGGCGTGCGGCGTCCAATTGCTTGGAGACAAAGGCCGAATCCCCAAACATGAGGCGATATGCCTCGTCGTTTGAGGGCTGCGCTTCGCGCCAGCGATCGGCATATTCCGGATTTCCGGGATCGAGGCGATCCACTGCCGTGGCCTTGGCGAAGCGTTCCCGAAGCGCGTTGAGCCCGGCGACTGCCTGTTCGGTCCACTCGATTGCCGGGTCCGGATCGAGCTGCGCCAGTGGCACCAGAATCGGACCGGTGTGGACTGGGTCTTCGCGATCCCCTTGGAAATAGACGGGGCCAAGCACAGCGGTCCGGTCACGCCGTTGAAAATCCCCCGTCTGGGCGTATCGCCGTGCATCGGAAGGGGTGGAAGTCACATTGCGTGACGATTGGATGGTTTCGTGTTCCGCAGACTGGCGTTGCCTGATGGCAAGTGCCAGGCGGTTCTCGGTAGCATAAGCCTCTTCGGAAAGGGCCGGATGGATTGCAGCCGCTGCCACTTCGGGAGCAGCCAGCACAGGGGGGACTTTTCTTGCCGTGGGCGCCTGGGGTTCCCTATCGCTGGAAACTAGGCTCTCAGGATTCGGCACCGTGAGAACCATCACCATGGCGGCACCTGCCAGTACCAGTCCGGCAGCAACTCCGGCGATCAACGGCTTGATCATAAATATTGCGATCCTGTGCGGTTCGATTGGGCTTGCCGCTCCGCAAAGAAACCAGCGCGGGCGTTTCCACCCGCGCTGGTTCTTTGACCTTAGGAGCAGCGGTCGCTCATGCTTCTTTTTACGGGAGCGAGGGAGCGCCGATCGTGATTGCCGCAGCGTCAGTCGCGCGGCTGACCGTCATTGTGCTCAGCGAGATGCCGGACGCCGATGCGGTGTTCGTCTTCGCTTCAGTGGCGATCAGATCGGCCACAGTCTTCGTATCCGTGCTGGCAGTGGAGCGATACATCAGATGCTCGAAGGACCAAAACGAGTAGGTGCCGTTCTGGATGACCTCCGGATGCTCGGTGTTGTTCAAGCCGGTGCCGTCGCCGATGTAGAACACGCCGTCGTAGCTGAGGGCATTTTTGCCGCTATTGACGGTGTTGTTGTCACCCTTGCTCACGTAGGTCACGGGATAGGCGCTGCCAAGCGGGTAGTTGCCGGCGTCCGAATTGCCCAGAGCCGTATAGACCGGGGTCGTGAGACTGGCCACGTTATTCACCTGACCCGCGAGCGTGCCACCGCTGGCGTAGCCGGAGGTGCCGATCGCCTGGAAGTCGCCGAGAACGGTCTGCGGCGAATGTGGGGCGATGTAAGGGCCGCGGATGGTCCGCGCCGACGCACCGCTGCCGCCGGTGCCGGCGTTGTTGAAGGTCACCGTCGGATTGGCAGTGTAGCCTGAGCCGCCGGAAGTGAGCGTGAAGCCCTTCACGGCGCCGCCGCTGATGACTACGGTCGCCGCAGCTCCGGAGCCGCCGCTGGCGCTGAAGGTGACGGTCGGGGCCGAGGTGTAGCCCGTGCCGCCCGCATTCGAGACAAACACGCGGCTGACCGCCGAGCTCGATGCCGTGTAGTTGCTCTCGTACTGGACCGGCTTGGTGAGGATGCCGTAGCCGGAAACGGCGAAGGCCTCGAGACGTGTGCCGGAATCTTCATCGCGGCCCTGTGCGAGGGTGAACTTGCCCGCATCCAGGGTATTGCCCGTGAAGAGCTGGAGCGAGGTCCTGCCGCCGAGGAAGGCGCGCGCATTCAGGCTGGTCATATTGGTCCACGAACCCGCGGGAGGCGTGCTGCCCGTGCCTTGCGCGGCACCGCCCTTGGTCCAGACGAAGCCGATGACGCCGATGACTTTGTCCGTCAGCGTCGTCGCGTTATAGATCGTCGAGGCTTGGAACGAATCGGACAAGGCCACGTCTGCCGTGATGGTGGTGCCGTCGGTCCCGGACTGGCCGCTGCCGCTCCAAGTGTCCTGACCCCAGTCGCTGCGGGTCTTGTCCTGGTCGAGCGTCTGCACGCCGCCGACGGAGCCTTGGAACGAGGTCTTGACGATGACCGTCCCGGCAACGCCCGAGATGGTTCCGCGCCACACGGATTTGTCGGCGCTGCTCTGGGTGCCGCCAGCATAGCCGAAGTTAGTGAGCGTGTTGCCGGAAGCGGCAAAGACGTTACTGATGGCTGCATTGGTGGCAGTACGGAACGCGGTGGAACCGGTGATGCGAACGGTGACGTCTGCGAAGGCAGGCGTTGCGAGGACGATGGCAGCCGCGGAGGCTGCCATCATGGTTTTGAGGTATGTCATTGGATTTGCTTTTTTGGGCCGAAGCCCGGTGTGGGTATTTGCAGGGTTTGCGTGGTCTGTGGAGAGTTCTGGGGAACGATTAGGCGGCGAGCGTGGCGTTCCCGCGACGGCGGCGCAGGGCTGTTGCGATGAAGGCGGCCACCCCGAAGGCGGCGGTGCCGGGTTCCGGAACCGGGGTCGGGGCGAAGGCCGAGGCGGATGCGGCGTAGTCGAGGGTGCCATCGGCGCGGAGGCCGAAGCTGCCGATATAGGTGCCGGCTCCCGTTCCGCCCTGTTGAAGGGCGTACATGTCTTGGACGGAGATCCAGGTTCCCGTGCCAAATGTGGCAACGGCGGAGTCATTCGCGAAGTTGCCGTTCACAGCGCCAAAGGTCTGGCCGGGTTGGCCACCGGAGCGGCTCTTGTAGGAGTTCACGTCGGCTGCGGCCTTGAATACATCGTAATCGCTGGTGGCGGTCGAGGTCAGGCCCGTATAGCCGCCGCCGAGGGATGCAATCTGCGTGTTGGCAGCGTTGAAGTTGTTCTGGCGGTTCCAGGGCGTAGTCTGCACACCCGCAGTCGTCTCCGCACGCGAGAGGTAGATGGTGTTGGTGTTGAACAAGCCGTCGAATGAGCCTGAGGTATTGGACGTTCCCGCGATACCCCAGAAGAGGTCGCTGCGAGTGGACCAAGCGGAACCGGAGCCGAAGGTCTGGAGGTCTGTGAGGCTCAGGCGGCCGATGTTTGTGATGGCGGGACCGGTGAGCAGACCGGCTCCGATGGGATTGTAGAACGAGTCTGCGTTGCCGAGGTTGACCTCGAGGTTATTGGTCTGCCCGGGTGCCACGGTGGTGCGGAATCCGAGGATGAGGTCGTTGTCTCCGTAGCTGGTGGTCGCGCCGCCAACCGCGTGAGCAGACTGGGTCGAAAGAGCGAAGCCGGTCAGGGCCAGAATCGCTGTCGTGAGGATATTGGTTTTCATGGGATTGGTAGTGGTGTTTGGTTTTTCGGTGGTTTGGATTGCACTTGCGTGGTGAGTGTTGTGCCTGAGTGGTTCTGCGGTGTTGTTTGTTTGTTTGCTGCTGGCCCGGGCGCCGGAAGCGCTTGAGCTGCGCTTTCACCGCTTGGATTTCTGTTCTGATGAACGTGCCCAGTTGACTCACCGCCCGCATGGCACACAAGAAGGGCGTGGTAACATTCCTGTGCCGGAAGTGACGAACGTATTACCGTAACTCCCGACCCCGGCAGTGGGGGCACCCAGCGAACACCGGACAGCCGCCATGGGTGTGGCAGAGGGCCGCAAACCGCACTTGAAATGACCATCCGGTCAGAATCGTGACTAGCGTCCCGTGAGGTCCCGCGACACTTTCGACCAAGCCCACTGCCTGCCTTGAGTGCTTCTTGGATTTTGGTTTGTATAAGGCTTTCGCCTTTCCAGACGTTTGATTTTCCGGGGTAATGCTGTCCGCCGGGACCGGAACGAATCAACCGCGAACTGCGGAAGGCGCGGCAACCTGCCGGGAACTCTCCGACTTTTGACGTGGAATGCTCCCGAGACTCGCAGGATGCTTGCCGCACCGCGATCGCCGCCGCGCCGTCACAAGAACGTCACTTCAGACTGCTTGCGGTAACTTCGCCGCCCACTTAAGTGGGACCACTATGACTGCCAATGTAGGATTCGAGACACCCATTCGCAAGAAGCGCCGCGATCATCCCATGGGACCATTCAGTTCAAGCTCGAATATTTCACAATTTGCAGTTCCCCAGCCGGCGATCGCGAGTCTGGTGGCCGCCGGGCTCCTGGGGATCGGTGCCCGCCGCCGCGGCGTAACCGGTGGAATCTGCCTTGACCCAACCGAATCCAATTAGATCCAACTAATCCACTTAATCAGGCCAGACCGCGGAGAACTTGAGATTCTTTCATTGAATTCAACGGGGTGCCACTGCCTGACACTTAAGATTAGTGCCCGATTAGTTCCCGTGGAAACCACTCTTTTTCCCCACAATTAACTATGTCAGGCACCGTTCGAATGGAGAAGAAATGGTATCAGCGCTGGGCGCTGTGGACGGTCATTGTGCTCGGTTGTGCCACGCTTTTCGGATGGTCGCCACTGAAGGCCCGGTACCATCACTGGGTTGTGGAACGCGAACTGCGCAAAGCGAAGGAATTCCTTGCGAATGGCGACGCCCAACGGGCGTTCTTGTGTGCCCGCAGAGCCTTTGAAATGGCCCCCTCGAACATTGAGGTCGAGCGAGTCTGTGCCGAGGTGCTGGAAGGTGGAAGGCAGTACGACGCAGCGCTGGTTTGGCGAAGCCGCCTGGAGTCCATCGAACCGGACAATCAGGAGAATCTCATGGCTTGGGCTGAGGACGCAATCTTAGTCGGAGACCTTGCCGCAGCCGAACGGGTGTTGGGTAAGTTGAAGCCTGAATCGCGCAACTCCGTGCGTTCCCATATGCTCGCCGCCAGGCTGGCCGCCGACAGACAGGATATGGCTGCCGCGGAAACCCATTGGGCCGAGGCCGTGCGCCTGAAGCCGGACGATGATGCCTGCCGACTCCCTCTGGCGATAATCCGCCTCAATTCCAAGGATCCCGAGCTTCGGAACAGCGCCCGAGCTGTGCTGACTGAAATCAGCCGCAAGCCGCCGCGCAGAACCCAGGCTCTGCGCGTTCTAATCGCGGATGCGATGAAGAACGTGGATTACGCAGGCGTCGTGGAGTTATCAGACGCGCTTGTCGCTGATCCGGCTGTCACATTTGATGACAAGCTCATTCGCTTGAGGGCCATTCGCTCCATCAGATTGCGCGAGTCCGCGAGCTATCTCGAAGAACTGCGGGATGCCGCGCTTCCCAAACCGGGCGAGCTTTACGTGCTTCTGATGTGGATGAACGAAAATGATCTTGCGCTCTTGGTCCAGGACTGGGCGCGAACGTGCCTGCAGGATGTCATCATTGCGCCGCCAGTCAGTGTCGCCGTGGCGGATGCGTATGTCCGCAGTTCGGAATGGGCAAAGCTCTGCGAATTCACGGATGAACGTGACTGGGCGGACAGTGACTATTTGCGCCGCGCGTTTCGCGCGAGGGCATGGGAGCGGCTGGGCGACGGCGAAAAGTCATCGCAGGAGTGGACGGACGCACTGTCTCTGGCACGCGGCCACAAAGATGCCGTGCAGTGCCAGGAAAGACTGGCGCGGGTTGCCATCGCCTGGGGCTGGAAACAGCGTGCGCAGGAGGTGATGTGGAGCATGGCGGGTTCGCCTGCCTGTCCGCGGTGGATTCTGAACACGCTGTGGAATTACGCGATCATCAACTCAGACGCCCCGCAATTGCAGAGGCTCGCAGGCATCATCGTGCAGCGCGATTCAAAGTCCGTGACGCTGCGCAATAATTTTGCCTTCTATTCCCTGCTGGTCCGCTCCGAGAATGGTGACGCCCACGGTGAAGCGGAGCGGCTCTCGAATGGGAATCCCGGCAACGCTGACATCGCACTGACCCGCGCCCTTTCGCTCCACCAGCAGGGCAGGTCTGCCGAAGCGGTCACGCTCACCGGCAGCCTTCCTGCCGAGGAGCTGAAAAGGCCGCAGTTCGCGCTTTACCACTCGATTTTTCTCACCGCTGCCGGCGATGGCGGAAAGGCTGCGGCGTTCCTGCCGCTAGCGGAGGGGCGGAAGATGTTCCCCGAGGAAAAGACGATGCTGGAGCGAGCGAGGCAGTCCGTGGCCAAGGCGGCGGGCGAGCAGGAAGTCGCCGAAAGATCCAAGGCCATGCGGGCGGCGAAGACTGGGACGGATCTTGATATGGAAAAGGCGATCGAGGCGGCAAGGGTGGTCAGGGCGGCGAAGTTGGCGAAGGAATCGGAGGAGGCAAAGGTCACGGAAGCAGCGAGGGCTGCGAAGGCTGAGGCTGCCAAGGAGGCGCAAGCCGCGAAGGACGCCGTCGCGCCGCCACCGTTTGTCGCGCGGTGATCTCCGGGGCAACGCCCCGACCGATTTGACCGCGATGCCGATCCTTGCGGTCTCGTGACCTCCAGGCGCATGAACCGCCGCCGATGCGCAGGATTGGTGAGCTGGAAGGAATCGCAGATGCTCGCGGCTCGCGCTCATCCCGAGCTGCGGGGGGATGCCGCGGCCCGCCGTGCCCTGCATGGGATCGCCATTGACCGCGTAATCGATCCCATTCGGGGTGGTGCTTTGGCACTGTTCATTCGACACGTGGGTTGCGCGGAAAAAATGCTTGGCACAATGCATCGGAACGGCAGGCTTCGACGGAACCAAATGAGCGCATGAATTTCTCCGGGC
>JBDSAR010000033.1:0-9561 GCA_039922035.1 Chthoniobacteraceae bacterium | reverse complement strand
AAGATGAAACTCTTCGAGCAAAGGATCGCCAGCATGCCCGCCTTCACCGCGTCGCGGAATTTTTCCTTCGCCGCGAGTTCGGCCTTCACGATTCCGACAAAGCCATCGAGTTCCTCCGCGCTGACCGGACGGCGGAACGCACGCTGCGCCAGCCGGCCGAGCCCTTCGCGCACCTGCTCCATGTTTCCCTCCTCACTCGGAAAATACTCGGCGCGACGCTGCTGCTCCTCGTCGGTGATCAGGGGCCCGCGCCACGAGATCGAATCCATGATCAGAAACGGATAGCGCGCGCGTCCCTGCTCGTCCGTGAGCTTCATCTGCCACGGGATGCGGCCATCCTTGATGCTGACGAACGGCTTGTTCCCGTGACGCCCCGAACGCGGCAGATTCGACGGCCCGGGCACCTCGTTATACACGTCAATGTTTGGCCGGCCCTTCGGCAAATGCGCGCGGAAAGTGACGGTCACCGGCTTGTCCTCCGGCGCGATGATGTCCTGCTCGAACAGCACGCGGTCCAGCTTCGACTCGTAGACCTTGAGGCGCGGCGCGTGGCCCTTCTCCGGCTTCAGCCCGCTGAGCGTGTAGCTGATCTCATACACACCCGCCTCCGGCAGCGGATCTTTCAGATTCGAGTAGCGGAAAATGTCACCCGGCCACATCTCGTAGCGCACCTTGTCGAGCAGGCCGAGTTCGCGCAGACGCTCGCGGTGATTCTCATTCACCTGCTCCCCGAGGATAGCGCGCTTAGTGCCGCCAAATGGCTCCGACGGTTTCTGGCCCTTTTTCAGCGGCACGATGTCCGGGTAGGCCTCCGCCAAAATCACCTCCGCCGCGCCGAGATATTTTTCGATGTTCGACGGCGAAAGCGTCAGCACCGATCCGATCCGCTCGAAGCCGTGCCATTCCGGGTCTTCCAGAAACGCGCCGGGATCCTTCGCGTCGTACTCCACGCCGATCAGATCGCGCACCGTGTTCACATACTCGTCGCGCGTGAGGCGATTGTAGGAAACACGCCCCCGCGCTGCCATGCGCGCACTTTCGCCCTCAGACATCTTCGTGGAAATCCACGCAACGATGCCCGCGCTCTCCTCCGCACTCGGCCGCTTCTTCGCCTTCTTCGGCGGCATCTCTCCCGAACTGATCCGCTCCATCACCTCCAGCCACTGCGGCGTGTCCTCGATGCCGACTTTGGCCGACAGCTTATCCACCCGGAAGTCGCTCTTGTCCGAAGTCCCGTCGTGGCAGCTCACGCAATTCGCTTCGATGTAAACCCGCACCTTCGCATCCAAGGATTGCCCCTCCGCCGCATGCACACTGCCTGTGGCTGCACAGGCGATCACAAAGGGCAGTGCGGTCATGAAACCGCGGAGCGGAATGGGAAGCCTTGGCATGTGGGTCACGCGATAATCTTCTTCACCACGTCCCCATAGACATCCGTGAGCCGGAAATCGCGGCCCATGTGACGCCACGTCAGCTTCTCGTGATCGAGCCCGAGCTGATGCAGGGTCGTCGCGTGCAGATCGTGGAGATGCACTTTGCCCGACACGGGTCGGAATCCGAAGTCATCCGTCTCGCCGAAAGTGAAGCCGCGCCGGATGCCTGCACCCGCCATCCACGTGCAGAAACTTTCCGGTTGATGCTCGCGGCCATGCTTCTCGATCGGCGACGTGCCGCTGAGGTCCTGGCTCCACGGCGTGCGGCCAAATTCTCCCGACCAGATGACCAGCGTGTCGTCGAGCAGGCCGCGCGACTTGAGATCCTTGATCAATGCGGCGCAGGGCTGGTCGGTCGCCGCGCAACTGTTCGGCAGCGCGGTGCGAATGTCGCCGTGATGATCCCAGCCGGTCATTGTGACCTGCACGAAGCGCACTCCCGCCTCGCTGAGTCGCCGCGCGAGCAGGCAGGCGCGGCCATGCTTGTCGGTCGCCTTTTCGCCGATGCCGTAGAGCTTTTTCGTGGCCTCGGATTCGCCGGAGAGATCCACGAGTTCGGGCGTGGAAGACTGCATCCGGAATGCGATCTCCATGGACTCGATCATGCCTTCCATGCGCGCGTCCACCTCGGCTTTCTGGAGCAGACTCCGGTTCATGTTCTGCACAAAATCGAGCCGCTTCCGCTGCACGGCGGGGTTCGCGGACGGGTCACTGAGGTAGTCAATCGGCGGCTGTTTGTCGCCCTGCGGAATGATCACCTTCGTGCCCTGATGCGCCGCGGGCAGAAACGCCGATCCGTACGTGCGCACGTCGGGCTCAGGATGAATGGTAATGAAGCTCGGCAGGTTCTGGTTTTCAGTGCCGAGCCCGTAGCTGATCCACGAACCCATCGAAGGCCGCACGTCCGCCGTCACGCCGGTGTGAAATTGCAGGCTCGCGGGCGCGTGCTGGTTGTTATCGGCGTGCATCGCGCGCAGCATGCAGATCTCATCCGCGATGCTCGCCGTGTGCGGCATCAGATCAGAGATCATCATGCCCGAATCCCCGCGCGGGCGCACCGGCGACTGCGTGGCGAGCGCGAGGAATTTGTCCGTGCCCACGCGCAGTTCGTTCGGGTTGATCGGCGCGGAGATTTTCGTCCCGTGCATGCGGCGGATGTAGTCCTTCGGATCAAAAAGATCCGGCTGCGAAGGTCCGCCCTGCATGAAAAGGAAGATTACGCGCTTCGCCTTCGGCACCATGCCCGGCACACGCGCGGCGAGCGGGCTGGTGGCGGCTTGCACGAGGTCGTGCAGTGCCATGGCGCCGAAGCCACATGCGGTGCGATGGAGCCAGGTGCGGCGTGAAAGAGCGGAAGATGGATTCATGGCGGTCGGTGAGGGGAAGTCACATGCGAAGCAAAAACTCGTTCGACGCGAGCAGAGCATGGCACAGTTCGATCCACGGGGCGAGATCAGCGTTGTCTTTGGTCGCGGCGTGGAGTGATTCGAGAAATTGCAGCGCATCCTCGCGCTCGCCGGCGGTTATGGGGCGGTTGAGCACGCGCAGCCACAATGCTTCGACGCGCGCACCGGATTCCGCGATGTCCTGCGTGAGACGTTTTGCGAGTTCCGTGGCGCGGCTGCGCAGCATGTCGCCGTTGATGAGGAACAGCGCCTGCGTCGGCACAGCGGTCTCCGCGCGTTTGCCCGACATCTGCGCGGGCTGTGTGAAGTCGAACACATCGCGCAGCTTCGCCGGGCCGGGCTGTCCGCTCGAACGAATCACGGGCAGGTAAATCGTGCGCTCGAACTCCTGCACGGGACGGAATTTTTTCAACGTGAAGGCCGGCGGATTCACCGCCTTCGGGCTGAGGCTCGTGACGTTGACCGGATATTCCAGCGGCAGCGCCGGGCCGCCATCCGACGAGGCAAGGGTGCCGCTGATCGCGAGCATCGCGTCGCGGATCGCCTCCGCGTCGAGCCGCTGGCGGTTCATGCGCCAGAGCAGGCGGTTGTCGGGGTCCTTCACCATCGCGGCACTGCTATGCGCGCTGCTCATGCGGTACGCGCGGCTGAGGACGAGGCTGCGGAGCAATTGTTTCTGCGACCAGCCGCCGTGGACGAAACGCGCGGCAAGATGATCGAGCAGTTCGGGATGGGTCGGCGGCTCGCCGCGCACGCCGAAGTAGTCCACGGTCCGCACGAGGCCCTCGCCGAAAAGTTTTTGCCAAATACGGTTCACGGTCACGCGCGCGGTGAGCGGATTGCGCGCATCGGCGATCCAGTTGGCGAGCTGCACGCGCCCGCTCTCGGATGTGGGAATCGGCTCCGGCGTGTCCCACGAAGCCACGCGCAGCACACCGCGTCTCACGAGTTCGCCGGGCGCATACGGATTGCCGCGGATCGTGATGTGCATGTCGCCGGGCTTCTGCCGGTCATGCACGGCGAAGGTTTTCGGCACCGCAGGTGCGAAGAACTTCGCATGCTCCACCTCGCCGTTGATCTCCTTGATGCGCGCCGCCAGCGCATCGCGCTTCTTGATCAGCTCTGCCTTCGCGTCGTTCTGCGCAGCCGCGATCTGCGGCGCCAGCGCGGCCTTTTCCTTTTCCGCGGTTTCGCGCCGGGCCTGCAAGGTCTTCAGCTTCTCAGCGTGCGCCTGTTCGAGCCGTGCGCGTTTTGCCTGCTGCTCCGTGGTTTCGGGCAGCACGCTTGCATTCACGCTGCTCCACACGCCGTTGTCGGTCTTGTACGTCGAGTCGGTGCTGCGAAAAATCCCGGCGATCCCGTAGTAGTCCTGCAAGCCGATGGGATCGAATTTGTGATCGTGGCAGCGCGCGCAGCCGAGCGTCATGCCGAGGAACGCGGTGCCCATTTTACTCACCTGCTGGTCCACGAGATCGATTTCCATCTTCAGCTTGTCCACCGCCACGATCTCGACATCGCCCAGCACGAGGAAACCTGTGGCCGTGATCGCAGCCGCGCGTTCCTCCGCAGAGCCGAGCGGCAGGAGGTCGCCGGCAATCTGTTCGCGGATGAAACGGTCGAACGGCTTGTCGGCACTGAACGCGGTGATGACGTAGTCGCGATACCGCCACGCGTGCTCGGCGAAGACGTTGTTCGACGTGCCGATCTGATCCGCATAACCCGTCAGGTCGAGCCAGTGCCGCGCCCAGCGCTCGCCGAATGCCTTCGATGCGAGCAGCCGATCCACCACGCTCTCCATTGCGGATTGCGGATTGCGGATTGCGGATTGAATGAACGCCTGCACTTGCTCGGACGTTGGTGGCAAGCCGGTGAGATCAAAGCTCACACGCCGCAGCCACGTGTACCGATCCGCGTCCGCTGCGGGTCGCAGGGCGGCCGATTCCAGTCTCGCGAGGATGAAGCGATCCACTGGGTCGAGCGGCCACGCTTCGTCGCGCACCGACGGAATTTTTGGATCCGTCACCGGCTGGAATGCCCAGAACCTGCGACCTTCCTCAATGTCAATGCTCCGTGCCTTCGACGAAACCACGGGTGCCGCCACGCGCGGATCCGGCGCGCCCATCGCAACCCATTTTTCCAGCACCTCGATCTCACTCGCCGCGAGCTTGCCTTTCGGCGGCATCTCCATGTCCGCATCCGTGTAGCGCACGGCTTTGATGAGGAGGCTCTTCTCCAATTGCCCCGGCACGATCGCCGGCCCATTGTCCCCGCCGGTCTCCCAGCCCGCGCGCAGATCCAGTGCGAGCCCGCCCTTGATCTTCTTTTCGTGCGAGTGGCATTCGTAGCAGTGCAACTGCAGGATCGGCCGCACATTGGCTTCGAAAAACGCCGCACCGTTCTGCGCGGCAATGGGGGTCGCAGTTTCCGCGAGAGCTTTGGCCGTTTCAGGAAATGCAACGAGCGCCAGCGAGAAGACCGGAATGGCGGTGAGTCTCAGGTTTTGCATGTCGGACGGTTTGGGGGAGCGTGTTGATGCCAAGTCTGGACGTGGGAAACAATATCACCCTCTCGGCCGTGGAAAAGTTAGGTCGTCCGTCCGAGCCAGAGGAACACGGACTTGCTCATTTTTCGGACTCCATCCGGCGATGCACGAAGCTCACTCATGCATGCGTTCGTCGGAATTAATGAATGCCCAACACGCGGCCCCGAGAAAGTAGGCGGTGGCGAACAGCGCCATGTTCACATTCCAGTTGTTGCCCGTGGCCTTCAGCACGAGCGGGACGACCATCGGCGCGACCGCACCGCCGGCATTGCCCATCATGTTCATGCTGCCGGAAAGCGCGCCGGTGTGACGGCCACCGACATCCATGCAGGCACCCCACGAACCCGGCATGGCGAGGTCGCTGCAAAAGCTCGCGATGCCGATTGCGAGCACGGAGAGCACGGGCTGGGTGAACTGCATCGAGATCAGGAGCATCACTCCGGCCAGACCCATGCCCACGACACCGAGCATGCGCCTCGAGCGCGCCGTGCCGCCGAGCATTTTCTCCAGCGGCGCGGAGAGCAGTCCGGAGAAAATGCAGCCAAGTCCGCCGAAGAAAAGCGGCACACATGCGAGCAGCGCGCGATGCATTTCCTCGAGTCCGGGGAACTGCTCCTTCAGGTAAGTCGGGAACCACGTGATGTAAAAATACCACGCGTAGGACATGAAGAAATACTGCCCCCAGAGCATCCAGACCGTGCGCGATGCGAGCATTTTTCCCCACGGCATCGTGTGCGCGATGGCGGCGTCCGACGTGTCGCCGATGTGCGCGAGTTCGGCGGCATTCACGCTTGGATGATCTTTCGGACGATCGCGGAACCAGCGGAAAAACAGGATCGCCCACGCCACGCCGAGCAGACCGAAGCTGAGGAAGACCCACTTGTAGTGCAGGCCCAGCCCGAATTTTCCGCTGCCGCCGCCGGCAAGCATCCAGCCCACCAGCAGCGGCGTGAACGCGCCGCCCCAGCGCGCGCTGAGCCACAGGATGCCCTGGGCACGCACGCGCTCCGCACCCGGAAACCAAAGCGTGAATGCCTTCGTGATATTTGGAAAACATCCCGCTTCGCCGACTCCAAACAGGAACCGGCACACGACGAGCGAGGCGAGATTCCACGCCCAGCCCGTGGCGGCCGTGAAGAGCGACCACATGCCCACCACGCGCATGAGCACCTTGCGCGGACCGATGCGATCACCGAGCCATCCGCCGGGGATCTCAAACAGCGCATACGCCCAGCCGAACGCGGTGAACGCGAAGCCCATCTGGATTTTTGTGAGCCCCATCTCCTCCTGCATCATCGGCGCCGCCTGCGAAATGCAGACGCGATCGAGATACGTGATGATCGCCAGTGTGATGGCAAACCACAGTACGACGTTGCGCGCGCGGGTGGGAGTGTTGCCGGACATGCGGGGGGAAAGTGCACGGGCTTGTGCTCAGCAAAGTGGGAACGGCGCGCAGTTCACGGCTCGGATTCGATCCCGCTCAGACGTGACTCACTGCGGTTACGCCATTGACGACATTTTCCAGCGGCTCGCCACGCACAGTGGCAAGCGCGATGCGGGCGGAGGTGGCGCGCATCTCCAGCTTCGACTCCACGCTGCAAAACGCCGCGTGGCACGTGACGATAAGATTCGGCGCGGCGGCTTCCTCCGCAGTCTTCAGCGGCTCGTCCTCCACCACATCGAGACCGGCCCCGGCAATGCGTCCCTCCCGCAGTGCGGCAAGGATCGCCGTCTTTTTGATCACCGCACCGCGGGCGGTGTTCACGACGAATGCGCCCGGCTTGAGCAGCGCGAGTTCGCGCTCGGCGATCAGGTGGCGTGTCTCATCGGTGAGCGGGCAATGGAGCGAGAGCACATCGGCCCCTGCCAGCAGTTCGTCGAGCGTGCGTGCGCGGGAAACGCCCACGGCCTTGTCCGCGCCGTTCGGCAGATAAGGATCGTAAAAGATGACTTTGAAGCCCAGCGCCTTTGCCCGCAGTGCCGTGGCGGTGCCGATGCGTCCGAGGCCCACGACTCCGAATGTCAGTTCGCGCAACCGTCGCAACCGCGGCTCCACCTTGATCACCCAGCCGAGTTTTTTCGCCTCCTGATCGAGCGGGAAAAGCTGACGGCACAGCGCCATGGCAAGCGCGATCGCGTGGTCCGCGACTTCCTCGGTGCCGTAGTCTGGCACATTGCACACCGCGATGCCCCGTTCGCGCGCCGCCGCGATGTCCACCGAGTCAAAGCCCACGCCATTGCGGATGATCGCACGGCAATTGCGCAGCCTCGCGATGCCGACGGCGGTGATGGGCGTATTGTGCCAGACGATGAGCGCCCCCGCGCCGCAGATTTCGTCCGTGAAATCCGCATCGCTCGAACACAGGAACCGCCGCACCTCCGCAGCTTCGCCGATCACGGCGCGCTCTGCGGCGGATTCCGGATCACCAAGCGGCGACTTCGCCCAGTCAATAATTCCGACGAGTGGTTTGTTGGATGTCATAGGGTTTCTGAGGGTGTGGATGCGAGATTCGCAAAGGGGGCTTGGCGGGAGGTGCTATCCGTCGTGGGGCGGCGTGAAAGGGAAATCTTCTTGTCGCGATATCCCGGTCGTGTGCCGAAGTAGCCGTCCAGAATATTCTACCCGACGATTTTTTTGATCACATGCCCGTGGACATCGGTGAGCCGGCGCTGGATGCCGTTGTTGTAAAAGCTGAGCTTCTCGTGATCGAGGCCGAGGAGGTGCAGCGCGGTCGCGTGAAGGTCGTAGCAATAGGCGGGATCCACGGCGGCTTTGGAGCCGAGTTCGTCGGTCTCGCCAAACGCGGTGCCGCCTTTGATGCCGCCGCCGGCCATCCACGCGGTGAAGGCGCCGGCATTGTGGTCGCGGCCTTTGCCTTGCGCGGCGGGCTGACGGCCAAATTCGCTGGTGCAGATGACGAGCGTGCTATCGAGCAGGCCGCGTGATTTGAGATCAGTGAGCAGCGCGGCGGCTCCGGTATCGAGGATCGGCCCCCAGTAGCCGTGGTCGCGCACGAGATCCTCGTGGCTGTCCCAATTCGGGCGGATCTTCTTTGCGCCGGTATTCTCCGCGCCGCAAAAAATCTGCACGAAGCGCACGCCGCGTTCGACGAGCCGCCGCGCGAGGAGGCACTGCCGGCCCATGGTGCCGATGTCCTCGCGATCGAGGTTGTAGAGCTTCTTGGTCGTGTCGCTTTCGCCGCGGAGGTCGGTGACTTTGGGGGCGCTGAGTTGCAGACGCGCGGCGAGTTCGTAGGCGGCGATGCGGGCTTCGAGTTCGCTGTTTCCCTGGCGCCCTGCGGCATGGGCGCGGTTCAGGGTTTGCAAAAACTCCCGGCTGCTTTCCTCCGTTTCTCCACGCAGATGCGCGAAGCTTTTCGGCGGAAAGAGATCAGTGATGGGCGGCTTCTCGACATCGGTTTGGAGCGCGGTGCCTTGATAGACGGCAGGCAGAAAACCCGCGCCCCAATTGATGACACCGCCGGGTGGAAGGCCGCGCGGATCGGGCAGCACGACGAAGGACGGCAGCTCGTCACTTTCACTCCCGAGTCCGTAGGTGACCCATGCGCCCATGCTGGGAAATCCGGGCAGGATGAAGCCGCTGTTCGCCATGAACATCGCCGGACCGTGCAGCGCGCTTTTGCTCTGCATGGAGTGGATGAAGGCGATGTCGTCCACGCGCTGCGCGAGCTTCGGGAAAAGGTCGCTGATCCAGCGCCCGCAATCGCCGTGCTGCTGGAAGGGCCAGTAGCTGCCCTGGCAATTGCCCGGCTTCGAGGCGAAGAACTGCTCCTTGCCATCGGGATCGAAGGGCTTGCCATTGCGCGCGGCCAGCTCGGGTTTGTAGTCCCAAGTGTCCACGTGGCTGAGTCCGCCGGGGCAGAAGATTTGGATGACCGCTTTGGCTTTCGCCGAATGATGTCCGCCTTTGGGTGCGAGCGGATTCGTCGCTGCGTGAGCTTCATTCATCATCGCAACGAGCGCGACACCACCGAGGCCGCCGCCGAGTTGCCAGAGGAAATCGCGACGGGTGCCGAAGGGCGCACGAGGGGTCTCGCACAAAGGCACTAAGGCACTAAGGGATTGGGATTTTGAGTCAGCGGTTTTCATCGCGGCTATTCTTTGTGCCTTCGTGCCTTTGTGTGGGATCAATCTGGGGAGCGTGAGCCTCAATTCGCAA
>JBDSAR010000032.1:0-3154 GCA_039922035.1 Chthoniobacteraceae bacterium | reverse complement strand
TCGCGCAGGTCCACTACACGGCGTCGCCGATCGTCGGCGGTGTGGAGCGTGTGCTGGCGGAACACGCGCAGCTTTTTTCCAAACATGGGCACCGCGTGACTGTGCTCTGCCATCGTGGCGGCGAAAGTGCGATGCTGCTGCCGGACGATCCTTCCGCCGATGCACAGGCCGCGGCGTTGCGGTCCTCGCTCGCCACGCAGGACATCGTCTTCCTGCACAACGTGCTGACGATGCCGTTTCACCCCGGCCTCACCGAGGCGCTGTGGCGCGTGATGGACGAATTGCCGGGCGTGCGCTTCGTCGCGTGGGTGCATGATGTCGCGGCGTGCAATCCCGACTACGCACCCGTCGCGCCGATTTTTTCAAAAGCGCATCCACGCTGCGAATGCATCGCCGTGTCGCCGCTGCGCGCGCGGCAGTTTGCAGAGGCCACGGGATCGCCGCCGGAACGCTGTGCGGTGATCCCGAACGGGATCGATCCCGCGCGGGTGCTCGGTCTTCCGGAAAATGTCGCTGCGTTCGCGCAGGAGCGCGCTCTGCTCGATGGCCGGATGCTGCTGCTGCATCCGGCGCGGCTCGTGCGCCGGAAAAATGTGGAACTGAGCATCGCAATCGCGCACGAATTTGCGCGGCGAGGCGATGCCGCGACGGTGCTGGTGACGGCGGCGGACGATCCGCACAGCGCGGCCGCGCGCGCGCTCGGCGAAAAGCTGCGCGGTGAATGTTCGCAGGAACGCGACGTGATTTTCGCAGGCGACCATTTTGCGGTCGGCGATGCCGAGCTTGCCGGGCTGTACCGTCTCGCGGATGCGCTGCTCTTTCCGAGCCGCAGCGAAGGATTCGGCCTGCCGCTGCTGGAGGCGGCGCTGCACCGGCTGCCGGTTTTTTGCAGCGACATCGAGCCGCTGCGCGGGCTTCTGCGCGAGGGTGCCATCCATTTTTCACCGGATGCGGAGCCCGCGCACATCGCGTCGCTGATCGGAGAGGCGCTCGAGGCGATGCCCGCGTTCCGCGAACGCCGGCGCGTGCTGCACGAATACGGCTGGGACGCGATTTTCCGGCGGCATCTCGCATCCTTGCTGGCGCGGCGCTGAGCGGCCGGATGGAAGCTTCGCTTGCGGCGCCTGCCCGCGCGTGAAAGGATCTACCAATCCCATGGATCCCGAAGACACCAAACAGGAGCGGAACCTTTTCCGGTTCCTCATGGAGAACATCCCGGACCGGATTTATTTCAAGGATCGGGAGAGCCATTTCATCTCCGTGAATGCAGCCATGGCGCGGCTTTTCCATCTCAGGAGCACCGACGAGGCGGCCGGGAAAAGTGACTTCGACTTTTTCCCGCACGACGACGCGCAACGCATGTATGCGGATGAGCAAAGAGTGCTGACGACCGGCGAAGCGATCTACGGCAAGGTGGAGAAAAAAATCATGCCCGACGGAGAAACCGGGTGGACGCTGACGACGAAGCTCCCATTGCGCGACGTCGGAGGCGACATCGTCGGCACTTGCGGAATGTCGCGCGACATCACAGCGCTGATGGTGGCCGAGACGACTCTCGAGCAGGAGCGCAACCGGCTGAAGGAGGCGAACTCCGACCTCGCGCGCAGCCAGTCGCTGCTCGAGCGTAAGCTCGCAGAACTGGAAAAGACGCACGCGGAACTGAAGTCCGCGCAGAAGCGGCTCATCGAGGCGGAAAAGGCGCAGTCCGTCGCGCGGCTTGCATTCGGCGTGGCGCACGAGGTGAAGAACCCGCTCGCGATCCTGCGCATGGGCATTGATTTTTTCAGCAGCCGGCCGGCGGCGGATGCAAACGCCAGCGTCGTGCTGAAGGAGATGGGCGAGGCAGTCAGCCGCGCGGACAACATCATCAGCGAGATGATGATCTTTTCGGATTCAAGCGACCTGCAGCGGGCTCCGGTGCAGGTGTCCGAGGTGGTCGAGGCAGCGCTCACCCGCTTCGAGCCCGCACTGGCCAAGGCGGGAGTTCGCCTGGAGAAACATTACGCGAGCGGGATGCCCTCCGTGCTCATTGATCATGTGAAAATCCAGCGCGTCTTCGCGAGCCTGATCAAGAACGCGCTCGATGCGATGCCGCAGGGCGGGGTGCTGACGATCCGCCTGGGCATGACGCACATCGCCGCACCCGGCATGGTCGTGGATCGCGGCAACCGCTCGCTGGCCCACTCCGGCATCCGGCGCATCGGCGTGGTCGTGGAATTCGACGACACGGGCACCGGAGTTCCGCCGGAAAGACTCGGCAGCATCTTTGATCCGTTCTTCACCACCAAGCCGACGGGCAAGGGCGCGGGCCTCGGCCTCACCGTGAGCCGCAAGATCGTGGAGTTGCACGGGGGCACACTCGAAATCTCGAACCGCAGCGAAGGCGGCATTTCCGCAAAGGTGCTCCTGAAAGTTTAGCGGCGCACACACGGCACGATGCTTGCGCAGGCGGCCCGCGCATCGTAGCAAGGGGGCGATGACTCCCGCACCCCAGGAAGCGATTACTGCGCTCTCGCGCGCAGACCACGGCGATCCATTTGCCATTCTCGGCATGCACGGTGCCGACGGCGCTCTCATCGTGCGGATTTTCCGTCCCGATGCGGTGGCGGTGGAAGTGCGCGAATTTGGCGGTGCCGCCCGCTCGTGGCAGGCGGAGCGGACCGCGCAGGACGGTTTTTTCGAGGCGGTGCTCGAAGGTGTCCGCTCGCGGTTCGCTTACACGCTGCGCTTCACCGGGCACGACGGCACGACGTGGGAGCAGCGCGATCCGTATTCATTCGGTGTGCTGCTCGGCGATCTCGATCTGCATCTGTTTGCCGAGGGAAATCACTGGGAGCTTTGGAAAAAACTCGGTGCGCACATCGAGGAACACGACGGTGCGATCGGCACGGTCTTCCGCGTGTGGGCGCCCAATGCGAAACGCGTCTCCATCATCGGCGACTGGAACAACTGGGATGGCCGCATTCATCCGATGCGGAAGCTGATCCCGGGCGGCGTGTGGGAACTTTTCGTCCCCGGCGTCGGCGAGATGGCGCACTACAAATACGAGATCTACGACATGCAGGGCTTCCTGCACACGAAGACGGATCCGTTCGCATTTTTCGCACAGCACGGCACGCAGACCGCGGCGATGGTGTGGAAGCTGGACAAATTC
>JBDSAR010000031.1:0-8933 GCA_039922035.1 Chthoniobacteraceae bacterium | reverse complement strand
CCATGAACCTCCCCGTTCAGCTTAGACCGATACCATCCGGGCCTGCACTCGGCTCAATCATATGTTAGGCGTCTCCACTCGTCTCCCGTGAACGAAAGCAAAACAAGAGAACCGAAGTCACGAGCACTTTCATATTTGCTCGCCGGATTTCTTATCGTCATTGCAGCCTCTTACATCGCATCGGACGCCATCAACCGCCCGATGCTCGACGCTTCCGGCAAGCCAATTCATGTGGATGACCATCCTTACCCTTTATACGAGATTGATACCGCCGCAACGCTACGCGCCAATATCCCGGCATATATCTGTGCTCTGACTGGCCTCGGTTTTATCGTTCGGGCAGCGATTATACGCTTCGGCTCCAAACCAACTCGCGATGAAACGACCAACGCCTAACCCCTATGGGAGAAGTCAAGTGGAAGCGTTAGGCTGCCTGACTATTTGCTGAGGGCTTTGGTTGAGTTTACATAGTGGTGGGTGTGTTTGGTGGGCCGGTGCTTTGGCGAACGTTTCCGCTTCCGAGGAATGCCCTCTATTGTAGAAATATAGGTGGGAGGGCTGTGCTGCGCGCTGTGTTGAATGCCTTCAACGTCCAAACTCCTATCCGCACATGGCCGCGGTTGTTCTGCCTTTTGGGCGGCGGCCAGTGCAAGTTGACGGATGCGTCGGGTGAAGCGGAACGTGGGCGCGGTTCAGCCGAGCGAAGCGAGACCGACAGCCGCAGGCTGCCCCGCAGGGGTGAGCGGAGCGAATCAATCTATGGCGACGAGCATCGGGTGTGGTTCCCCCAGGGGGCTTCTCCATGCCGAACTCAGGTTAGGCTGCGAACACGCGCCACGTTCCAAAGCGTTTGATGAGGGGCCAGGATCGGGGGCGGCTTGGCGGCTGGGCGGAGGGCTTGGATTGGGTTCCCCCCCTGAATCCACCACCGCTTCCGCGCGTGCTCCCGATGGTTGCGGGCTTTCTTAGTGCGGCCCTCCTTCCGTGATGGGGTGATCTGGCTGCGGGATGGGCCCTGCGGGTGCGGCGGCGTTGTCGCTGCTGTCGGCGGTGATCGGTTCGCAGGGAACATCGGCGCCGGGATTCATGCGCAGGCCGAGTTCGGCGGCGGTGGCGCGTCCGGTGTGCAGCCGCCACAGGGCGATGGCGAGGTGGCGGGCAACGGCGGTGATGGCCTTCTTGCGCGCGGCTCCCGTGGCGCGGTGGCCGGGGCCGAGGAGGTGCAGGCGGGCTTTCACCGGCGGGTAGCCGGGCTGGAAGCGCACCATGCGCCACGCGAGTTCGACGAGCCGCGCGCGCAGCCGTCCGTTGCCGTGCTTGGTCACGCTGCCCTGGATGCGCTTTTTCCCGCTCGAATACTCGCCCGGGCACAGGCCGGTGTAGCTGGCGATCTGGCGTCGGTTTTCAAAGCGCTGCCAGTCGCACACTTCGCGCGTGGCGATGACGGTGGTCAGCTTGCCGATGCCCGCGGGGATCTCGGCGGGCGCGGCGGCTTCCAACTCGGCGCTGAGCGCGGCGATTTGCGTTTCGAGCGCGGCGAGGACGGGGCGGAAGATCTCGAGCCGCGCGGACAGCCACGCGGGAATCAAGGCGCAGACTGCCTTCCAGCCCCGCCCGCGCCACCAGTGCGCGGGCGCGGGGAAGCTGTGGTGGACGAGCAGTCCGCGCCCCTGTGCCGCGAGCCGCGTGCGCTGGTGGACGAGCGATTCGCGCATCCGGTGCGCGTGCCGCCGCTGCTCCTCCGCCTCGCTGGGGATGCGGATGACGGCCAGCGCGTGCTTGTTTCCATCGAGGTAACGCCCGAGCCGCAAACACAGCGTGAGCGCATCGCGCGGGTCGGTCTTCACCCCGCTCTGCGCCTCGTCCAGCCGCTGCGGGTGGATGACCACGCACGGCGCCCCCGCCTTCTCCAGCGCCCGCTGCAAGCCATCCCCAAACCCGCACGCCTCATCCACCGCATGCACCGCGTGCCCCGCCCGCCGCAGCCCCTCCACCCACGGCACAAACTCCTGCGGCAAAAACCGCCGCGCCGCCCGCGGGGTCGCGTGGTCCCACTGCGCCACCACCACGTAGTTGCCGCTGTGCACGTCCACTCCGAGCTTGAGCACGGAGGGAGTTTGTGTTGCCTTCAGTTTCGCACGGACCGCCGCCAGCGCCGCGCCTTCCAGATGTTCACGTTGTTTTTCCATAAGACCGCCAAGCCTCTCAGCAAGCAGTCCTTCCCACATGTCATCTATGCGCTGCAGCGAACGGGCGTGCATGGCACGTCGGCTGCTTATTGCTTTTGCCTTTGCTTCGCTTCGCTCGGTTCCGCCCTCCCCGCCGCGGCTGAGCTTGGGTTGGCCTTTGCTCGCGTTTGCTTCCATCGAACTCATTGAACACTACAACTCCAATCCGAAGTTCCTATCCCTCCTGGATGGTTCGCTCTGCGGCACGCCCTTGGACCCACGGGCTCATGGGTCTCGCCGTTCTCCTGCTTGATTTGCTGAGTGGCCCCTTTCTGCTTTTCCCCATTCTTTTTGTCCTGCCCGTCACCTTGTCCGCGTGGTTCTCGAGCTCGCGCGCGGCCTACATCCTCGCGGTGCTTTTGCCCTTGGGTCGCTTCTTCATTGCAGTGTTTGTTGATACGCCAGCCCCACTCATTTACATGGTGGCCAACGCCCTGATCCGGGTCGCAGTTCTCGTGCTCCTGGCATTTCTGGTGGGCCGCACCGCCCGGCAGACCAAAGCACTTCGAGAGCGGGTGGCCGGCCTCGTTACCGTTTGTGCCTGGTCGCGCACTGTCGAATACAAGGGTGAGTGGCTTTCCTTCGAGGAGTATCTCAAGCGACGATTCAACCTTGATACCAGTCACGGCATCTCGCCAGCGGAGGCACAAAAAGCCTTTGCCGACCTCAAGCCAAATGACCGCTTTGATGGCGGTGGTGATGCATGATGCCGACGACCATGAGAACGCGGGCCCGGTGCCGTGTTTGCGTTTCGTGGTGAACGATGGTTCGCGACATGGGTGCCTCACGTTTTCGCGAAAGAGGCTGTTGAAAGAGTGGCTCACGCAAAGGCGCAAAGCCGCAAAGGAGGAGGTTTTCACGAAGGACTCTCCGCGCCTTTGCGCCTTTGCGTGAGACTTCTTCGGGACATTTTCATCATGCTCCAAGCCGGGGCCGCTGATTTAGACGACGAGTGTTCCACCCTCGGCGCGAGCGCGCCTGATGCCGGCTGTCAGGCGGCTACGCGGTGATGATCTTGTTCCGGATCGCGTAGCGCACGAGGTCGGCGAAGGAATCGAGCCGCAGCTTGCGCATGATGGCGGCGCGATGGGTTTCCACGGTCTTGATGCTGATGCCGAGCAGGGCGGCGGCCTCCTTGTTGCTCTTGCCTTCGGCGAGCAGTTGCACGAGTTCACGCTCGCGCGGCGTGAGTCCTTCCGTCTTGTCTTTGCCCGCGCCGGATGCCCCTTCCAGATACCGCGCGAAGACCACCTCCGAGATTCGCGTGGTGAAGTAATGCTTGTGCTGGCCGAGCGCACGGATGGCGGCGACGAGGTGCTGGCTCATGTCGCTTTTCACAATGTAACTGCGCGCTCCCGTATCGAAGACCTCGTGGATGAGCTGCTCGCTTTCTTCGCCGGTGAAAATCAGCACCTCCGTGCCGGGGAGCGCGCGCTTGATCTGCCGGGCGGCCTCCAGTCCGTTGAGTTCGGGCATGCCCATATCGAGAACAACCACATCCGGGGTGAGCTTCTCGGCCAGAGCCACGGCTTTGCGGCCATCGACGGCTTCTCCGCAAACTTCCCAGCCGGGCTCATTTTCGATCAGCATCCGCACACCTTTGCGGACCACTTCATGGTCGTCAGCAAGCAGGATGCGGAGTTTTTTCATTGGCTGGTTTGTTTGTTTGCGGAGATCGCGAATCCCAACGCGGCACTTTCGCTGCACCTCCGCCGAGGAACGATGCATGTTTTTCTGCCGGGCAGAAGTCTAATTCACAATGGCTGGGATGGCAGCGAGGGTTCTCGCCATCGGCGACGCACGCTGCTCCTCGCCGGCGGCGCGCGCGGTGGCATCATCAAGCCATTCAACGTGCAATCGCTGCTGGCTTCGGTGGACACTTTCACCGGCGCAGCGACCGCCTGACGCGGCTGATTCCGAGGCGACGGGGAGAATGCAGCCTCCGGGTTTTCCCCAGCCCACAAAGCGATGAGCAGCAGCGCGGTCCATCGCGACACGGAGACGGGGGCGCGCGGGCATTCGTGCAATCAGCAATCTCCATCGTCCCATGGTGGGCGCATTGCGGTCCGAGCAACTTCCCGATTTTCGTGGGTTTGGATTTTCTGCGCCGCGCATCCAGCCTGCCAGACTCCGCATTTCCTCAGCCCGCCCGGAGCCCCGTCCGCTCCGGGGCTACGTCCGATCCGATTTTGCCGCGTGAGAGCTTTGCGCGGTGATCGCACTCTGATCCTGCGGCTGAACTCGGCGTGACCGCCAGATGCCTAATCAGTGAGCAGCCGGGATGATTTGCCCCGGTGCGCGCCCGATGGCGGCGTGAGGCAGCGGCTCGGATGCGTGACGGCCAGCCACCTCTTTCAGTTCCCGGATGCCACGCGTTTTTTAAGTTGGCGTCCCGCGCCGTCTGTGGAGATCGCGGCAAAGGGTGGGCGCTGAGAGTATGTTGAAAAAGTCCCGGATGAGACTCACGCAAAGGCGCAAAGCCGCCAAGGTTTCGTCATGGATACCTCATCCTTGGCGGCATTGGGCCTTTGCTTGAACCACTTTTTCAAAATGCCCTGAGAACCGCGGCGCAGTCCGTTTCTCAATACCCTGCTAGTATTGCCTTCCATCTCCACAACAGAGGTGGAACGAAAGACCCGTGCCACAATAACAAGGGCGCTGCGCAGCTTTCTCCACGCAAACGGAAGTTTGCGTCATCTCGAGTTCGGATAGAAGCAGCCATTCGGAATTGTCCTCATCATAAAACGAATCCGTCGGATGAAGAACCTCGGTCTTGAGGCGTTCCCGAACCTCGGCGAACGACCACTTGCCAATCACCTGACTGCCTCTGGCAATGCGCACCGGACGGGCCGCCGCCGAAGTGCTGCGAGGCCCCGCGGATGGACGCCGGCTGGATAGGGCAGGTTTGGTCGGTTTGGAGATGAGTTTGGACTGGTTGATCATAGGGAGTGGTTTCTTGTGAGGTTGGATCTGTGAAAGAATTCACCGAGCGACTCGGGTGATCCCGTCAACGTCGGCGTGTGGGTTTTTATTTCTCACTAATGGAAGAAGCGCCCCGCGTGCCCTGGCATCCGCGTGGACTGTGGATTCGCGCCAAGGGTAAACCCTGATCGGCAAATCCGTCCGCTTCCCGCCGAGCTTTCGGCTCAGCGAATCGTGCCGCGGTCGAGGAGGCGGAAGGTGCGGCGTTGAGGGAGGACGCGCACGGCGAGTTGCGCGCTCGCGCCGGGGGCGAGGGTGAGGGTGCGCTCGGGGTTTTCGATCGTGTGCAGCGGCGGCAGATCGCTGCTTGCGATGCGCACCGTCCAGCGTCCGGCCAGGAGGCGCTCGAATGTGGCGGTGCCGCTGCGGTCGGTCTGCGCGCGCCAGGTGTCGCGGCCATTCGTCAGCTCGATGGCTGCGGATTCCAGCCCGCCGGCTTCGCGCAGTGCGCCGCTGGTTTTCATCGCGCTGCCGTCGGCAAATTCGTGGCGAATCACGCGGACTGCGAGTGAGGCCGCGGCGGTCGCGGCGAGTTCGACGCGCGTCGTTCCGGAGGGACGGATTTTCACTTTCGTCGGAAGCAGCGTGCTCATGGCGAGGCGCGGGCCGAGCGAATCCTGCACGATGCCCAGTTCGCACGTGCCGGGCTTCAGGCCGGGGAACTCGAAATTTCCCGCCTCATCCGTGACGGCGAACTGCTCGCCGACCCGCAGCACCACGCGCGGCACGCCCGCGTTTTTCGAGGACTCCACGAGCCGGCCCGCCAGAACGCCGATGCTCTGCTTGCGGCTCACCGCGACCTTGAACGGCACGGTGTAGGTGAGGAGCACGGCGGATTCATCCGCGGCGCCGGAGGTGGTGCGGGTCGTGGCGGCATGGGACCAGCGGCCGATCAGCGAGAGGGAACTCTTGTTGGCAAACTGGTAGCGCAACGACGCCATCACCTGATCCTGCACGCGGCCGGTCAGCCCGTCGAATTGGTTGCGGGCAAAGCTGAAGTTCGTGTCGAAATTGTCGCGCACCTGCCATCGCGCGGAGACTCCGGCGTTGAGCGACTTATCAGTCGAGCCGGTGGAGGCGCTCGGGCCGTAGCCCGCGAAAACCGAATACGTCTGGCGCGCGGTCGGGTGCCAGTTCACGACCCCGCTGAAGCGTGAGACGGCGACGTTCTCGCCGGTGATTCGGTTGTCGAGCACGCCGAGATCGAGAAAACTTTGGAACTGGAGCTTGCCCAAATTTTGGCCGAGTCCGATTCGCGCGACGTCCTCGGTGAAGTCGTACGCAGCCGGAAGGAGGATGTCCTGGCGGTCGGTGTGCATCCATTCGAGCGAGAGTTCGGTCTTCTTCGTGAGCGAGTAGTTCGCCCCGGCGTTCCATGAGTTTTCGCGATTCACCACGCTGCTGCGCACGTCGTTGAGGGCAAGATTGCCCGCGTAGCGATTGAACGACGCGTGCATCCGGAGCTGCGGCGTGAACGACTTCGAGATCGAGGCGTAAACCGTGTCGGTGGCGTGATAGTAGCCGTTGAAATCCGGACCGGCGTGGGCGTATTCGAGCGCGTAGCTGAGCTTGCCCGGCAGCTCGCCGCGCGCCTCGGCGCGATAGGCGAAATCGGTCGTGCCGCTGTCGCTGCGGGCGACGCCGGCCTCCAATCCGAGATCGAGCAGCTTTCCTCGACGGTAGTGAGTCTCGAGCGTCATGATGTTTTGCGGAAGTGTCGCCGCCGAGAGTTGGTCACCGCCGGTCTTGCGGAGAAAATTTCCCTGCAGGCTGAACTTTTCGCTGAAGTCCTGCCGGACAAACGCGCCGAATTCCTCGGTGTTGTGCGTGCGGTAGCGCGAGGTCATGTAGAAAAGGCCGGCGGTCGTTTTGTCCCCCTGCCACGTCACGCCCGCGCCGCGTCCGAGGCTGCCTTTTTCCGTCAGCGGCGAAAGTTTGTAAACCCGGTCGCCGAGATCGATTTTCCAATGCTCATTTTGGTACGTGAGGCCGTATTCGTCGCGTTCACCGAAGAGGCTCGCGTTCCGCACGTCCGGGCCACGGAGCAGAAAATCAATGCGGTGCTCACCCGCCTCGTCGAGCGAGCCTGCGCCGGAGAGTTCAGTCTGGAACTGCACGTCGTGTCCGGATTCCGCGAGCGTCATCATGCGGAGTTGCAGCGGCAAATAGTGAAAGGGATCGCGGTTGCCGCCGACCAGCGGGATGATTTCCACGACTGAAGCCTGGCTTGCCGTGAGCGTCTTTCCCGATGGCGAGGTGGCGGTCACGTCGAAGGTCACTGCATGGCTGGTGTGTTTCGCGAACGCCTTGTCGGTCTTCACGCGGCACGCGATCTCACGCGATGCTCCGCCTTCGAGGGTGAAGGATTTGGCATCCGCGCTGACCTCGAAGCCGAGCGTGCTGCGGTGAGCCAGTTGCACGGCGATGCGGCTGTTGCCGCGATTCGTCACGCGCAGCTTCACGGGATAACTGTCGCCCGCGAGCGCCGTCGTGGGTCCCGGCTCGACGATGAGTTCGAGTTTCTCCACCGAGGTTACCGTTATCGCAAAATCAAAACTGCCCGAGGACGACGGATCGCGCCGGCCCTGCACGAAATACCGCAGGTTGAACTGACCCGCCGGCATGTTGTTCGGGATCGCCACCGCGAGCACGCGGACGATCCGGCCGCCGGGTTCGAGACGGAACGGCAGATCCGGCGGCGCGACCTTCTGGCAGCCCGGCGGCAGCGTGAGGCGCTCGGCAAACTCATCCGTTTGCGCGCCGCGATTTGTGATGACGACGCTTGCGGTGACGATGCGCCCTGGCGCGGTGTCGAGCAGCTTCGCGGAAGGCGACCGCACCTCGACGCCCGACTGCTGTGCGAACGCCATGCATCGGGCGACCAGCAAGAGGACAAATAACCGCATCGCGGCATGGCGCAGTGTCGGCGTCATTTTGAAACGAGAGGTGTCGCAGGCGGGGCGAGGATATTGGCAGGGACGATTTCGAGATCGTATTGCGCCCCCATCACCTGCGCATCGCCGCTGTCGAGCAGCACCATCGCCACGTATTTGCCTGGCGGCACATCGGTCAGGTCCGCCATTGCCCGCATCGAGCACGCAGGATAGATGCTCGTGCGCCCGGCGTCGAAACGGCCGACGGACGCGCCCTTGTGGTCGAAGAGTTCGACCGTCGTCATCGGGATGAGCAGTCGCTCGCCGTCGTTGCTGACATCCATCTGGAACAGCCGCTTCCCGCCCTTCTGGACGATGCTTTTCTCCCGTACCTGAAGGCTGCGCGTGCCGCTCTGGCCGATCTCCGTCACGATCTGGATCGCAAAGCGAATGGTCGTCTGAAGGCCGACGGCCACCGTGTCCGGCTTGCCCTCCGGCGTGATGGCGGGCGCGCGATTTGGCTCGACCATGATCATGCTCCAATAGGTGCCGCGCAGCTTCGCATTCGCCGGCGCGCGGCCCTTGTAACGCACCGGCAGCGTCTCGCCCGGAGCGAGCTTCAGCCGCGTCGGACTGACGGAGATCCAGTCCGCATTCGAGCGCGGGGCCTTGCCGGGCTCGCCGTATTCATTGCTGCCGTCGGACTGGGAGAGATAGTCAGTCTGGAAGACGCGCATGTCGGCGGGCTGCTTGTCGTTGTTCTTGATGAAGATGACGCCCTCGAACGCATCACCGGGCTTGATCGTCGCAGTGCGCGCGAGATTGCCGATGACGCTGACGCCCGCGCGGC
>JBDSAR010000030.1:0-4290 GCA_039922035.1 Chthoniobacteraceae bacterium | reverse complement strand
CGGCGGTGCCGAATATCTGTTTCCAGATGCTCCTGCGCGGAGCGAACGCCGTCGGCTACACGAGCTATCCCGCGAATGTCGTCGCCGGTTTCGTGAAGCACAGCGCCGAGGCGGGCATGGATATTTTTCGCGTGTTCGATTCGCTGAACGATCTCGGCAACATGAAGGCCGCGATGGAAGCCGTGCAGGACACGCACGGCATCTGCGAGGGCGCGCTGTGCTACACCGGTGACATTCTTGATCCGAAGCGCACGAAGTATTCGCTGAAGTACTACATCTCGCTCGCGAAGGAACTGGAGCGCATGGGCGCGCACATGATCGCGATCAAGGACATGGCCGGAATTTGCCGGCCATACGCGGCGAAGGCGCTCGTGAAGGCGCTGAAGGATGAGATCGGAATTCCGGTCCACTTTCACACGCACGACACGAGCGGCGTGAATGCCGCGAGCGTGCTGCAGGCGAGCGACGCCGGCGTGGATGTGGTGGACCTCGCCATCGCGAGCATGAGCGGGAGCACGAGCCAGCCGAACATGAACAGCATCGTCGCCGCGCTGCAAAACACGCCGCGCGAGACCGGCCTCGATCTCGACACGCTGAACGAGTTTTCCGACTACTGGGAGCACGTCCGCAATTTTTACACGCCCTTCGACACCGCGCCGAAAACCGGCAGCGGCGAAGTGTATCTCCACGAGATGCCCGGCGGCCAGTACACCAATCTCCGCGAGCAAGCTGCGAGCATGGGGCTCGGGCATCGCTGGCCGGAGATCGCACGCTGCTACCGTGCGGTGAACGACCTCTTCGGCGACATCGTGAAGGTGACGCCGTCGAGCAAGGTGGTCGGCGACATGGCACTCTTCCTTTTCACGCGCGGCATCAAGCCGACCGACGTCGTGAACCTCGAACCCGGCAGCATCGCATTCCCCGAGAGCGTGCTCGACATGCTGAGCGGCGGGCTCGGCGAACCGATGGGCGGTTTTCCGAAGGACGTGGTGCGCGCCATCCTCGGCGACAAGAAAATCAAACGCACCAAGCCCGAGCCTGTGAAGCTGAAGGACGTGCGCACCGAGGTCGCGGAAAAAACCAAGCGCGAAGCGAGCGACGACGATCTGTATTCGCACCTCATGTATCCGCAGGTCTTCGCGGACTTCGCGAAATTCCAGGCAAGCTTCAGCGATGTGAGCTGCGTGCCGACGCCCGCGTTTTTCTACGGCCCGCGCCCCGGCGAGGATGTCGCCGTGAGCATCGAGGAGGGGAAGGTGCTCATCATCAAACTCATCAACGTCGGCACGCCGGACAAGGACGGGCGCCGTGTCGTGACCTTCGAACTCAACGGCCTTCCGCGCGAGGCCATGGTCCTCGACAAGAGCATCTCGAAGGAAGTGAAGAGCCGCGCGAAAGCCGCCGCGAGCGACCCGATGCAAATCGGCGCGCCCATCCCCGGCATGATCACCGCACTCGAAGCAAGCGTCGGCAAAGCCGTCACGAAGGGCGACAAACTCGCCACGCTCGAGGCGATGAAAATGCAGACGAACCTCCTCGCACCTGCCGACGGCACCGTCGCCGAAGTGCTCGTCACCGTCGGCGAAGCGGTGGAGGCGGGCGATCTGATGATCAAGCTTCGTGCGTAGTCATGCGGAGGTGCGTTCGGGACGCACGGACGCGGGCTTTCGCCTGCGCCGACGATTCGGTGGTGTTGACTTCGCTGACACCGGCCCGTAACGTGCGCTTGTGAAACATTTCACAAAGTCCGAAACGAGTGCCCCCGACGTAACGAAAGGCATGACCAAGACCGCGGCGCTCAAGCAGACATTCGAGCTGATCAACTCCGAACTCTACGCCGTGGAAGAACGGATTCGTGCCCAGGCGCGCGCGTTCGATCCGGCGGTTGAGGGCTACGTGGCCTATGCGGTGGAAAGCAGCGGCAAGCGGCTCCGCCCGGCGCTCGCACTCATCGCGGGCGGCGCGACCGGCAACATCGGCCCTGATCATTTCGACCTCGCCGTCGTCGTCGAACTCATCCACGCCGCGACGCTCGTGCACGACGACATCCTCGACGGGGCCGACACCCGCCGCGGGAATCCCACACCGAACGCGAAGTGGGGCAATGCACTCTCGGTTCTGCTCGGCGACTGCCTCTTCTCGCACGCGCTGAAACTCGCCGCCGGCTTCCGCAGCAGCGAGATGATGCGCCGCATGGCTGAGGCTGCGAACGAAGTGTGCTCGGGCGAAATCATCCAGACGCAGCGCCGCTTCGACCTGAAGCTCTCGGTGCCCGATTACTACCGCATCATCGAGATGAAGACCGGCGCGCTCTTCGCCGTCGCCACCGAGTTGGGTGCATTTTTGAATGAAGCGACGCCCTCGGTCATCGCAGCGATGCGCACCTTCGGGCTGAAATTCGGCACGGCATTCCAGATTTACGACGACGTCCTCGACCTCGCGGGCGACGAGGCGAATGCCGGCAAGACGCTCGGAACGGACTTGCGCAAGGGAAAGCTCACGCTGCCCATCCTTTACCTCCTTCAGCACAGCGAACCCACCGAGCGCGACCGCATCTGCGCGACCATCCTCGAAGGCAGCGATGAGGAAATCGCCACGCTCGTCAAAAAAGCGAAGGACACGGGCGCAGTGAACAACGCCGTGGTGACCGCGCGCCGCATGTTGCGTGAGACCGAGGATCAGCTCCGGGTCGTCCCGGTAAACAAGTATCACGACGCGCTGAAGGGCCTCATCCGCACGCTCGACGGGATGCTTGGGCAGTTTGCCGAGTGAGCGCAGCGCGGACTGAGTTGCCGCATCGGGGTTTGACTCCGCAGGCGCTGTGGCGTTCCATTTTCCCGAACGCTCCTTTCATGAAGCTCCCCCTCCTCCTCCTGCTCGCGTGCAATGCGATGGCGCTCGCCGCTGAGCGTCCGACTGGATTTCTCACCATCGCGTGGGGTGCGTCGCCCGAGGAGGCAAAGCGCGTTTTGCAGAAGCGCCCCGGCGTCATCTTTCCGGAAAATGCCGATGACTACAAAATTGAGGTCACGGGAGGCACGTTCGCCGGACAGCCGGTGGCAAAGTGGGTGATCGAATTTCCCGACCGCAAGTTTGCCTCCGCGACGGTCACGCTGAAGGCCGAGGGGAATGCGAGCACGGTGTACAAGGAATTCCGCGCGCAGCTTGTCTCGAAATACGGCTCCGCGACGACCGACAAAAAAACGGGCGGGGTCTCGAAAAAAGGCGCGCCGCCGCAACCGGTTGGCAACGCGGCGATTTGGAAATTCACGCCGACGATGAAGGAGAAATCCAGCGTGACGATCTCCGCCGAGCTCACCGGTGCAGCGATGCGCGGCGGCGAGGAATCGGGCGGCACGGTGACGATCAAATACGTGAATGAATCCCTCACCGGCACGGCTGGCGGCGGCAAGGAAGCGCCGAAGACGAGTGCGCCGGTGAAGAAGGAAGATCTCTAGGATGCGGCGATTTCGCACGGCATGGGCACGCTGAAAATCCACGAACTGCCCGAGCAGGATCGCCCGCGTGAAAAGCTCGCCGCGCACGGGGCGGCCGCACTTTCAGACAGCGAACTGATCGCGATTTTGCTCCGCACGGGAATCCCCGGCGCGAACGCCGTGGACATCGGCCGGCAGCTTATTTTGCATTTCGGATCCCTCGCCGCGCTCGCCCGCGCGTCATTGAAGGAGCTGGCGAAAATCAAGGGCGTGGGGCCGACGAAGGCTGTGCAACTCGCCGCAGCATTCGGCCTCGCATCGCGGCTGGCGAGGGAAGCCCTCACGGATACTCCGCTCGATACGCCGGCGAGAATTTACGAACTGCTCGGCGCGGAGATGCGCCAACTCGGCAAGGAAAGCCTGCGCGTGGTGCTGCTGGATTCCAAGCTGCGCCTGCTGTGCGTCGAGCAGGTCTCGCTCGGCAGCCTGAACGAATGCCTTGCGCATCCGCGCGAAATCCTCCGGCCCGCCGTGCTGCACAACGCGTTCGCCTTCATCCTCGTCCACAACCACCCGAGCGGCGATCCTTCGCCGAGCGACGCGGATCGGCGCGTAACGATCCGCATGGCCGAGGCCGCGAAGATGCTGCAGGTGAATTTCTTTGACCACATCATCCTCGGCAGCCCGGCTGGCGAGCGCCCGCCGTATTTCAGTTTCCGCGAGGCGGGCGTGATCTGATCGCGCCGACTGATCCCGATGCGGCGCGAATGGAAGGTTGGCATTCGTCGCTGCGACCGATTATCCAGCAGCGCAACGTGAGCATCCACCCGACCGCAGTCATTCATCCGCAGGC
>JBDSAR010000029.1:0-2788 GCA_039922035.1 Chthoniobacteraceae bacterium | reverse complement strand
TTCATCCGGGATGATGTAGTGCTCGAAATCAATGAACGTCGCCACGACGAGCAGCGCGATGAAGGTGAACAGCGGCAGCACCATCACCCACGCACCGTCCAAGTGCCCGAGCGACGAGTGCATCACGCGCCACCATGCGCCGAGGAAAAGCAGGCCGGTGAGCAGTTCCACGAGCACGTAGCGCGCGGCGATCGGCGCGCCGCAGTTGCCGCACTTCCCGCGCTGCACGATCCACGTCACGAGCGGCAGGTTCGCGTGCCAGGGGATCTGATACTTGCAGTGCGGGCAGAAGCTGCGCTTCGGGTGGTTCACGGACATGCCGAGCGGCATCCGGTAGATGCACACGTTCAAAAACGACCCGATGCTCGCACCGAGGACAAAGGCGAACGTGGCGAAAAGCGCGTTATAGATTTCCGGGACTGGCATGATTGGGCTGCATCGGGAAGGATGCGGGCGGAGCAAAAGCAGCACGCGCGCCAAGGTCAAGGTGCGCGACGGGACGGGTGGCCTAAATCTGCGGCCGCGCAGAGCCTGACCTGCGTTTTATGATCTCCGTGAAGATGCAGTTCGTGACGGCGACTGCGACGTTGCGTTATCGAGGCCAGATCGCTCTGCAACTGCTCGCAGCCGGCCGGATGCGGTGAAAACTCCGACGGCGTTTCATCATCCGGCTCAGGGTTGACGCAAAGGAGGAACGTCTGCCCTGCGACGTTCCATTCGCCGCTACTTTGCCGGGCTGGAGTTGTCGCGGGTGAAGCGGATCTCCACTTCGCGTTCCACGTATTTCCATTCCTCGGAGGCTCGCAAGCGCACGAGCAGTTTGTCGAATTCCGCGGTGTCCACTTTTGCAAATTCGAACCACGTCAGAAAATCGAACCGCTCCACCTCGGCGAGATCGCGGCAGTGATGCAGGCGGCGCGCGATGGCTGGGAGATAATCGAGGCCGATCTGTGTGTGATGCGATTGCGCTTCGAAGATCTGCCGACGCTCGTCCTGAGTCATCGCCCACCACTCCGCATTTTTTTTGATCGGAATCAGCACCGCGCAGTCCGCTTCCGGTCGCCCGAGACCTTGCTGTTTGGCGAGCAACTGGTCCTTCTCCTGGCGCGTGACGTAGCGCTCATTGCTGGTCACGCCGCGCAAAACCCATGCGGCTCCGGCGTGCGGCGCGGCGACGTTGCCGGTGACGATGTTCAGCCGCTCAATGACGGGCAATGTTTCGCCGGTGACGGCGCGAGCCGCGGTCTTTTTCCACGGCCCGTCATTTCCACCGACAAAGGAGAAGAGGCGTGGATTTGGCGTCATGATGCTTGAAGTTTCAGTCGCAGTTTTATCGGCCGCTTGCGTTGAGCGCCGGAGCAAAACATTTCCCGTCACGCACAGAGCCAAGGCCAGCCTTATCGCGGTGCGGCGAGTGCCCGCAGTCGGCATCTCCAGCTCGTTTTGGACAGATGCTGGATGGGCGATCCGTTGAAAGCCGTCGGACTGTTTCAGAGGCGATGGCGGAGTGGAACTCATGAAATGCGAAGCAGAGGTCGAGGCTGATTCCATGCGTGAATCGTTCAAGGCGTTTTCAACCAGCCGCCGGTGGCCTGGAGCGGCGGCTGGCCTCCACCTGCCACAATCCATGCTGCCAGCGCGACCGGTGTGTCGATCGTCTTCTCCGGGAGCGCGAGAGTCGCTGCGAAGCGATTTCCCTCGGCGGTGAGTGCGGCGGTGGCGAGATGCAGGACGACAAACTCGTGGCGCAACTTCCGTCCGCTGTTTTCGCCGCGTTTCACGTCGGATTCGAGATTGCCGCCGAGCAGCGCGACTTCGACCTGGAGCGGCTTCGGTGCGGTGCGAGCGGGAGTGAAAATCACGTCTGCATGAATTCGGTCGCGCAGCGTGATTTGGAGTTTGCCCACCTTCTCACTGCCGCTGGCCGTGAGCGGTGCATGGCTCGACCAATCGCGCCACTCCCGGCCGTTCAGCACGAAGCCCGGCGTATAAACTGAGTTGCTCCGCCAGCTTGCCGCGTAGCGTCGCTGGCGCGCGGTGTTCGCTGCGCTGGCAAAACGATCCGGCCAGCCGAGGCGATCCCAGTAGTCCACATGGAAGGCCACCGGCACGAATTTTTTCCACAGGTCCGGGCTCGTCTTGAGTGTGCTCATCCACGCGTCGGCTGGCGGGCAACTGCTGCAGCCCTCGGAGGTGAAAAGCTCGATGAACGTCGTGGGAGTTTCGTCGCTCACAAAGCTCACGGGCTGCGCAATCAGCGGCATGGCGCTCAGCAAAAACGAGGCAAGGATGGCGGATGGTTTCATGAGGTGAGCCCTGGGGCGTTACAAGGGCACCGGGCAGTATCCGCCGTGCTTCGCATGATATTTCTGATGATACTCCTCCGCCGCGTAGAACGGCGCGGCAAACTCGATCTGCGTGGTGATCGGTCCGCGGAGGGTGCCGCTTGCATCGAGCTTTGCGGCGGAGATCCGTGCCGCGGCTTCCTGCGCCGGCGTGGTGAAAAAGATCGCCGAGCGGTATTGGCTGCCCACATCCGGCCCCTGGCGATCCCGTGTCGTCGGGTTGTGGCTTTTCCAAAACACGGCGAGCAACTGATCAAAGCTGACCTGCGCTGGATCGTATTCCACCTCGACGACCTCGGCGTGGCCGGTGCGATGCGAACACACATCCTCGTAAGTCGGATTTTTCGTCGTGCCGCCGGAGTATCCGACGCGTGTCGCAGTGACGCCTTTCACCGCGGAGAACGTGGATTCGACGCCCCAGAAGCAGCCCGCGCCGAGGATCA
>JBDSAR010000028.1:0-13227 GCA_039922035.1 Chthoniobacteraceae bacterium | reverse complement strand
TTCCTCGAAAAATTCGGCATCGAGATCATGCAGGGCTACGGCCTCACCGAGACTTCGCCCGCCGCGTCCTTCAACCTCCCGAACCGCGTGCCCGACGCCGTCCAGGCGAGCAACCGCCGCGGCTCCTCGGGCCGCCTCGTCGCAGGACTCGCCGCGCAAATCCGCAATCCGGAAACCGGCGCGCCACTCACGCTGCACGACAAAGGCATGCTGTGGTTCAAGGGCCCGAATGTCTTCGACGGCTACCTCGACGATCCCGCGCGCACCGCGGACGTGATCCAGGATGGCTGGTTCCGCACCGGCGACCTCGCGCGCTTCGATGAGGACGGCTTCCTTTTCATCGAGGGTCGCATGTCGCGCTTTTCAAAAATCGGCGGCGAAATGGTGCCTCATGAAACGGTCGAGGCGCGCATCGTCGAAACGTTCGGATTCAGCGGCGAAGGCGAACGCATCATCGCCATCACCAGCGCGCCGGACGAGGCAAAGGGCGAAATGCTCGTCGTCCTCGCCACGCGCGAAATCTCGCAAAACGATCTCCGCGAAAAACTCTCCGCCTCCGGATTCCCGAACCTCTGGATCCCGCGCCACATTTTGCGCGTCCCGCAAATCCCCGTCCTCGCCAGCGGCAAACTCGACATTCAAGGCTGCACCGAACTCGCGAAGCAGGCAAAGTAGTCCCGCGCTTCAGCGCGCCGGGGCGGGAGCGCGACGACGACGCTCGCCCTGCCCGAGACGCGCGTCCCGCATCAGGCGTGCATCACGAATGGCCCGCCCCGGTGCGTCTCCTCAAAGTCCGGCAGCAGTTCCCGCATACCTGCCTGTCTCCATCAGTTCATGCTGACGAGCAGCAACGGCAGCGACGGATTCCTCCCAAGTGTGATCTGGAGGCAACGGAAGTTCCCGATAAGCGAGCAAGTGGAGACGCGAATTCTCCTCCGCCATCGTTCGGCCTAGAAAAAGATCGGGATGATCAGGATCGCAACGATGTTCACCACTTTGATCATCGGGTTGATCGCAGGTCCGCTCGTATCCTTGTACGGGTCGCCGACGGTGTCGCCGGTGACGCTGGCCTTGTGTGCCTCGCTGCCTTTGCCGCCATGGTGGCCGTCCTCGATGTATTTCTTTGCGTTGTCCCACGCGCCGCCGCTGCTGGTCATCGAAATGCCCATGAAGAGGCCGGTGACAATGCTGCCGACGAGCACGCCGCCGAGGATTTTCGCCCCATCAGGAATCGCGGCGACGGCGAGGACAACGACGATCGGGATGAGCGCGGGGATGATCATTTCCTTGAGCGCAGCCTTCGTGACGATGTCCACGCACGCAGCGTAGTCGGGCGTGTCCTTGCCGGTGAGGATGCCGGGCAGCGCCTTGATTTGGCGGCGCACTTCATTCACGACCGCGCCTGCGGCGCGACCGACGGCGCTCATGCTGAATGCGCTAAAAAGATACGGGAGCAGGCCGCCGACGAAGAGGCCGATCATCACCTTCGGATCGTTCAGCGAGAAGCCGAGCGTGTCGGCCATCTTCGTTTTCGCAGTGGCGAGTGCGGCAGCCGTTGTTCCGGGCAGCGCGGCGAGAGCATCGAGGGCGTGCTGAAGGTGATCTTTCAAATCAACGAAGTAGCTGCCAAACAGCACGACTGCGGCGAGCCCTGCGCTGGCGATGGCGTAGCCTTTCGTCACGGCTTTCATCGTGTTGCCGACGGCGTCGAGTTCATCGGTGGTCTTGCGCACTTCGGGCGGGAGGCCGCTCATCACGGCGATGCCGCCAGCGTTGTCGGTGATGGGGCCGAATGCATCGAGGCTGATGATGATGCCCGCCATCGAGAGCATGGCCATAACCGCGATGGCGATGCCGTAGAGCCCGGCGGCGGCAAAGCTGCACCAGATCGCGGCGCCGATGCACAGCACCATCGGCGCGGTGGCCTGCTGGCCGATGGAGAGTCCACAGATGATATTTGTGGCGTGGCCGGTCTCGCTGGCCTTGGCGATTTTCCGCACGGGCGCGAAATGCGTGGCGGTGTAGTAATTCGTGATGACGACCGAGACGCCCGTCATCACGAGGCCGATGATCGCGGCGGTAAAAAGGCCGTCCGAAGAAAGTGTCGCGCCGTCCTTCAGCACGAGGCCGGCGGGGAAAATCGCCTTGGTCAGCGGGTAGAATGCCGCCGCCGAGATGAGACTGCTGACGAGCACACCGCCCATGAGCGCCTTGTCGGCCTTGCCACTGAAGCTGTTCACAAAAAGGACGCCGATGATGCTCGCGATGATCGCGACACCGCCGAGCAGGAACGGATAGACGACCGCGGCAGCGCTCGCGCCGGTCGCGGCAGTGAGTGCGCCGACGAGCACCGCGCCGATGAGCGAGACGGCGTACGTTTCAAAGACATCCGCGGCCATGCCTGCGCAGTCTCCGACATTGTCGCCGACGTTGTCCGCGATGGTCGCGGGATTGCGCGGATCATCCTCGTCGAGGTTCTGCTCCACTTTGCCGACGAGATCCGCGCCGACATCCGCGGCCTTCGTGTAGATGCCGCCTCCGAGTCGTGCAAAAACCGAGATCAGCGACGCGCCGAGCGCGAGGCCGATGAGGCTGGCGACCGCTTTGCCGGGCATCAGCTTTTCCACGATGAGATAGAATCCACCCGTCGAGAGCAGCGCGAGCGCGACAACGAGCAGACCGGTGACCGCGCCGCCGCTGAAGGCCGCCTGCAGCGCCTTCTTCGGACTGGTGCGCGCACCTTCCGCGGTGCGGACATTCGCCTTCACCGCGATGCGCATGCCGATGAATCCCGCGGCCAGCGAACACACGGCACCCACGATGAAGCCAATCGCAGTCGGCGCGTCCTTTTTCCAAAACAGCAGCGCGGTGATGATGACCCCGATGACCGAGATGGAGGCAAGCTGACGGCTGAGGTAGGCCTTCGCGCCCTGCTCGATGGCGTTCGCGATGAACTGCATCTTGTCCGTGCCGGGTGAAATCGAGAGCAGCGACTTGATGAGCCAAAGCGCGAAGACAAGTCCCAGCGCCGCGCAGGCGAGTGAGATCGGAATTCCGTTTTCGATGAGAGATGCCAGTGACAGGACCATAATTAAATGCAGGGGAGGAACTAAAGCGCCGGCGGAGAATAGAAATTAGGCTATTTCTGGCAAGCGGCCTTTTCCTGCGCAGCAAACCGGATCGCACTGGGCGCTACACCCGGGACGCGGTGAGCAGCGAGAGGATCGCCTTCTGGGCGTGCAGCCGGTTCTCTGCCTGCGTGAAAATGGTTTCGCTGTTCGCCTCAAAAACCTCGGCGGTGATTTCCTTGCCCCGATACGCGGGCAGGCAGTGCATCACGAGCGCGCCGGGCTTCGCGAGTTTCACCAGTGCGGCGTCAATCTGATACGAGGCGAGCTGCGCAATGCGGTATTCGGATTCCTGCTCCTTGCCCATGCTCACCCACACATCGGTGTAGAGCACGTCGGCACCGCGCGCGGCAGCCTGGATGTCATCGGTGATGACGATCTTTCCGGCGCCGTTTTTGCCGGACGGAAATGCCTTCGCGACGAGCGCGGGATCGGGCTGGTACGGCACGGGCGCGGCGATGCGCAGCTCGAAGCCGAGCTTCGACGCGGCCCACAGCCACGAGCGCGGGACATTGCACGCGCCGTCACCGATGTAGGTGATCACTTTGCCGGAAAATGTGCCGAGCTTCTCCGCGACTGTCTGCAGGTCCGCGAGGATCTGGCACGGGTGCTCGTCGTCGGTCAGCGCATTGATCGTCGGAATGCCGCCGAACTTCGCAAAATTTTCCACCTCATCCTGCCCGAACGTGCGGATGACTGCGCCGTGGCACATGCGGCCGATGACGCGCGCGGTGTCCTCGATCGGCTCGCCACGACCGAGCTGAATGTCGTCGGCCGCGAGGAAAATCACGTCGCCGCCGAGTTCGCGGATGCCGACCTCGAAGCTCACACGCGTACGTGTGGAGGACTTTGAAAACATGAGCGCCCAGCACTGGTGCCGGAGCGGATGCGCTTCATGGCGCCCGCGCGTCGCCTTCATTTTCACGGCGAGATCGAGCACCGCGAGAAGATCTTCACGGCTGGCGGCTTCGATGGAAAGGAGGTGTTGCATGGGAATCCCGCTTTGGAAAAAGGGGGCCGAAGATGGCGAGGGCGCAAGAAATGACAAGCCGAGATTTCGTCACGTGTCTGTTTCGTTCCAGAAGCGTCTTCAGTCCACATTTCCAGCGATAATGGATTGCCAGCGCAGCGCAGCGCGTCTATCTCCGCGCCCTTCAATTCGCACGCAAGGATGCGCTGCGCTTCACTTCACCAAATCACCGCACAGAAAAATCGCCATGTCTCTTACCACCATCACCGCAATCGCAGGCCGCCAAATCGTTGACAGCCGCGGCAACCCGACCGTCGAAGCCGAAGTGCATCTCGCCGGCGGTGCCATGGGCCGCGCCGCAGTGCCGAGCGGCGCGAGCACGGGCGAGCACGAGGCGTGGGAATTGCGCGACGGCGTGAAGGATCGCTGGCTCGGCAAAGGCGTGCTGAAGGCTGTCGCCAACATCAACAAGACCATCGCCGACGAACTCGAAGGCCTCGACGCGACCGAACAGGTCACCATTGACCGCGCGATGATCGCGCTCGACGGCACCCACAACAAGGCAAAGCTCGGCGCGAACGCGATCCTCGCCGTCTCGATGGCGACCGCACACGCGGCTGCGGCGCAACTCGGCATCCCGCTTTTCAAATACATCGGCGGCCCGAATGCGAAGGTGCTGCCCGTGCCGATGATGAACATCATCAACGGCGGCGCGCACTCGGACGCGCCGATTGACTTCCAGGAATTCATGGTGATGCCGAAGGGCGCGCGGAATTTCAGCGAGGCGCTGCGGTGCGGAGCGGAAATTTTCCATGCGCTCAAGGGCGTGCTCAAGGGCCGCGGGCTGAGCACTGCGGTCGGCGACGAGGGCGGCTTCGCGCCGAACCTCAAGAGCGCCGACGACGCGCTCGAGACGATCGCGGAAGCGGTGAAGAAGGCGGGTTACAAGTTCGGCAAGGACGTATTCATCGCGATCGATGCCGCGGCGTCGGAATTTTACGACAAGGCGAAGAAGGACTACGTTTTCAAAAAGAGCAGCGGCCAGCGCTTCAGTGCCGATGAACTCGTGGCGTTTTACAAGAAGCTCTGCGCGAAATTTCCGATCATCAGCATCGAGGACGGCTGCGCGGAGAACGACTGGGCGGGCTGGAAAAAGCTCACCGACGTGCTCGGCGACAGCACGCAGATCGTCGGCGACGATCTCTTCGTCACGAACGTGGACTTCCTTCGCAAGGGCATCGAGACGGGCACCGCGAATTCGATTCTCGTGAAGGTGAACCAGATTGGCTCGCTCACCGAGACGCTCGACGCCGTCGAACTCGCGAAGGAGAACCGCTACACCGCAGTCATCAGCCACCGCTCGGGCGAAACCGAGGACTCCACGATCGCCGACATCGCTGTCGCGACGAACGCGGGACAGATCAAAACCGGCTCGATGTCGCGCACGGATCGCATCGCGAAATACAACCAATTGCTCCGGATCGAAGAAATTTTGGGTGACAATGCCATTTATGGCGGCAAGATGCGCGGATAAGTGAAGGACGCAGCCTCACACTCCAGATCGCATTCGTCGGCGGGATTTCTTCCCCGGCTCAACAAGGTTCTCCTCGCGCTGATCGTTGGGACAGCCGTGATACCGCTCACCTATCGTGCCCTGCCGGGACTGAGTGAAAAGGTGAGCCAGGACAAGATGATCGCGGCTGCGGAAGCGGAACTGGCCGGGGCAAACATGATCAAGGATCGCCTTAATCGCGAGGTCACGCTTTTGACCAATGACGGCGAATACCTCGGCATGTTCGCGCGCGACCGCGTGGATCGTGGCTACATGAAGCCCGGCGAGACGATCTTCCGCCTCACGCCGCGGAAGCAATAGTCCACGGCGCAACGCCGTTCATCGGATCAGCGCATCGAACTCCGCCTGACAGCGGGCCAGGACTTCCTCTGCCGGAAGCGATGCATCCACGCGGCGAATGAAAGGCCGTTCCAGTGCGAGGAAGATTTTTCGCACAGCACGAAGCTGCTCCGCCTCCTCGAAGGTATTCGGCGCATCGCCCCGTGCCCGGATGCGTGCAAGTCCCCCATCCGGATCGAAGTCGAGCAGCAGCACCAAGTCCGGCTTCGGTGCGAAACGCTCGTTCATTTCCAAAATCATCGCCGGATCCGCACCACGCGCTCCCTGATACGCGGCGGTGGAAATGTAATAGCGATCCAGTAGCACGATTCTCCCCGCCGCGAGCGCGGGGCGGATGAATTGCTCCACATGCTCCGCACGATCCTTCAGGAAAAGCCCGAGTTCGTCTTCGAGCGAAAGCCGTCCCTCCGTCATGCTCTGGCGCAGCTTCATCCCCCACGGCCCGCGCGTCGGCTCCGCGCTCGTCACACACTCGAGTTGTCTCGCTGCACAGCGCTCGGCCAGTCTGCGCACGACGGTGCTCTTGCCCGCGCCGTCAATTCCCTCGACGACGACGAGCCAACCGGGAGCATTCGGGCGCGACATCGCGCGCGGTGTAGGCATCCGCTACGGTTGCGTCACGCGAAATGTAACGGCGCAGTGCAACACGCATTCGGATGCTCCTTCGGAACAAAAAGAAGCGGTTGCCGATTTGCGCAGGTCGCACTACAAGCCAATTCCCTTTTTCAACGACAACTCCAACCAACCACACACATCATGCCCATCGCAGTCGGAACCAAAGCACCGGATTTCACCCTCAAGTCAAAGGACGCAAACGGCCTCAAGGACGTGACGCTCTCCGCGAATTTCGGACAGAAGAACACCGTCATTCTTTTCTTCCCGCTCGCATTCACGGGCGTATGCACGCAGGAATTTTGTGACATCACGCAGGGCATCAGCAGCTATGCGGATATCGGCGCGGATGTCATCGGCATCAGCGTGGACAGCCCCTTCGCGCAGGAAGCATGGGCGCAGAAGGAGAAGATCACCGTAACGCTCGTGAGCGACCTGAACAAGGCGACCACGAAGGCGTACGGGGTCGAGTTCCCCGGCCTCGCGGGCATCGGCGATACGAGCGCGCGCGCCGCATTCGTCGTGGATAAAAACGGCGTGATTCAGTACGCAGAGCAGACCCCGACGCCGAAGGATTTGCCAAACTTCACGGCGATCAAAGCCAAGCTCGCGGAACTCAAGTAACGAACGGAATTTCCAAGAGGGGTCTGTCCGCAAACGGGCAGGCCCCTTTTCTTTTCACAGCGCACCCATGAGCAAGGAACTGAAAGCAGGCGACAAGGCACCGGCATTCACGGCGACGGCCGTCGGCGGAAAATTCGGCGACGGCGCGAAGGTGTCGCTCGCGGACTTCAAAGGACAGACCGTCGTGCTCTACTTTTACCCGAAGGACGACACGCCCGGCTGCACGACGCAGGCGTGCGCGCTGCGCGATGCGTGGCCGGATTTCGATGGCAAGGCCGTGGTATTTGGCGTGAGCCCCGACTCGGCGAAGAGTCACGGGAAATTCATCACAAAGCACGCGCTCCCCTTCCCGCTGCTCGCGGACGACGAGAGGAAGATTGTCGAGACCTACGGCGTGTGGGTGGAGAAAAGCATGTACGGGAAAAAATACATGGGCACCGAGCGCACGACTTTTGTGATTGGCGGAGATGGAAAACTGAAGGCCGTGCTGCGCAAGGTGAAACCTGCGGAACACGTGGACCTCTTGAAGGCGGCGCTCTAGGCGCGACGCATGAAGCTCTCGACCATTGCGGCCACGCTCGCGCAACTCGGCACGAAGCCGACGCAGAGCCTCGGGCAGAATTTCCTGCACGATCAAAACATCGCGAAGTGGATCGTCGAGCAGGCAGGCCTCAAGCCGGGCGAGCCATGGGTGGAGATCGGGCCGGGGCTCGGCGCGCTGACGGAATTTGCCGTGGACATTTCGGCGCGCGGAATCCTGCTGGAGAAAGACGACCGCTTTGCGCCGTGGCTGCGCCAGCAGTTTCCGACGGTCGAAGTCGTGCATGGCGACGTACTCGACTTTGATCCGCGCGAACTTTTTTGGCGCGGGCCGCTGCCGATCTTCGGCAACCTCCCGTACTATGTTTCGAGCCAGATCCTTTTCCAGTTCACGGCGGAGCCCAGCCCGGCGAGCCGCATGGTCTTCACGCTCCAGCGCGAACTCGCCGAGCGTCTGTGCGCAAAGCCAGACACGAGCGAATACGGCGCGCTCACGGTGCTCATCGGGCGGCGCTGGAATGCAAAGCTGATCAAGCACCTGCCGCCCCAGATTTTTACACCAGTGCCGAAAGTGGGCTCGGCCGTCGTGCTGCTCACGCCGCGCAAGGACGACACGCTGCCCGAGTGCGACGGCGCGCTGTTCCGGGAGTTGGTGAAGCGCGGATTCAGCCAGCGCCGGAAGCAACTCAACAAAATGCTCCAGCTCGATCGCTGGCCGGAATTTGCGGCAAAACTCGGAGTGCCCGTGACTGCACGCGCCGAGGACCTGAGCCTTGCGCACTGGGTCACGCTCACGAATCTCGCGAGCGATGCGCCGGACGATCACAGCGCGGGCGCGCAGGATGTAGGCGGCGAGATGTTCGACGTGGTGGACGAACAGAACCGCGTCACCGGCCAGCAGTCGCGCGGCACCGTGCATCGCGAGAGACTTCTGCACCGCGCGATCCACATCTTTGTCTTTAACAAAAGCGGCGAACTCTTCCTCCAGCGCCGCTCGCGTTGGAAGGACGCGCACCCGCGCCGATGGGACAGCAGCGCCGCCGGCCATGTGAATGCAGGCGACGACTACGACACGACTGCACCACGCGAACTGGAGGAGGAACTCGGCATCACCGCGCCGCTCGAACTCATCGGTGAAGTGAGCGCAGGCAAAAATACGGGCTGGGAGTTCGTGAAAATCTACCGCGCGGAACACAATGGGCCGTTTCATCTCCCTCCCGCGGAGATCGAATGCGGCGCGTTCTTTTCCATCGCACAGATCGAACGCTGGATGGACGCACGTCCGAAGGATTTTGCGAACGGGTTCATCGAGTGCTGGCACACTCTTGCCGCTGCGGGACGCCTTGCCCCGAAGGCGTAATCACCCGGCTACTGGCGGCGGAATTTCACGTGCTTTTCAAAGCACTCGGGGCAGATGCCGTGGCTGAAATTGCTGCCGGTCTGCTGCGAGATGTAGCTCTCGACGGCATGCCAGTAGTTTTCGTCGTCGCGGATTTTTTTGCAGTACATGCAGATCGGCAGCAGTTCCTTCAGTTGCCGGAGCTGCGTCGCAAATTCCACGATGCGCTCGGCCACGCGCAGGCGCATCGTGATGGCCTCGCGATCCAGCGGCTTTGCCAGGAAGTCGTCCACACCCGCGTCCATGGCCTTGCGGAGATTTTCACGGCCCGTGTGAATCGCGGTGAGGAGAATGAAATACGTGTAGTCCGTCTTCGGCCTTGCACGCACCTTGCGGCAGAAATCGAGGCCGTCCATGCCGGGCATCATCCAGTCGCTGACGATGACACGGACCGGCGCGGCGTCGAATTCCGTCCACGCAGACTCGCCGCATTCGGCGGTGACGACCGAATGGCCCGCGCTTTCCAGCGCGACCTGAAGGATTTTTGAGGAGACCGCATCATCCTCGGCGATCAGGATTCTCACGGGGATGTGGCCTCCAGTTCATTCTGCAGCGCATCGCGGACGGAAGCGAACTCACGTTCGATCTCATCAAGCATGAGCACCATTCCCGCACGGCTTCCGTCGCCACTGGCGGCGGCCTCGAGCCGGTCGCAGGCCGCCTTCATCCTGTGGGCGCCGAAATTGCTGCAGCTTCCCTTAATCGTATGCGCGAGGCGCGCGATCCGGGTGACGTCGTTGCTCATTACCGCACGCCGGACTTCCTTAAACATCGGGGGCGTGCGCTCGATGAAAAGATCGATCACGCTGACGAGCAGCGTCGTGCCGCTCTCCTCCTCGAGCTGCCGGAAGCCGCTGATTTTCTCCCGGCAGACCACGTCGCCCAATGCATGCCTGGAGTCGCTGGGAACAATCCGGCGGCTCGCGGGGCAATGCGCCAGGGTGCTTGCAAGATCGTCGAAGCGCACAGGCTTGCTCAGATAGTCGTCCATGCCCGTCTCCATGCACCGATCGCGATCTCCGACAAGGGAATGCGCGGTCATCGCGATGATCCAGATGCGTTCGGTCCGGGTCTTCTCCATCTGCCGTATCCGGCGGGTGGTCTCCCATCCGTCCAGTCTCGGCATCTGGCAATCCATCAGGATCACATCATAGCTCTTTTTCCGGAGCGAAAGGAGCACCTCCTCCCCATCAAAGGCAAAATCCACCTTGCACCCAAGCTTCCCGAGCTGGAACTGCACGACCTTCTGATTCACGATGCTGTCTTCCGCGACGAGGACGCGGAGCGAGGCAAACACGCCCGCGCTGCGAGCCTTCTTCACGTCCGGCACGTTGCAGATCACTTCTGGCAGCCTGCAACTGCCGGACTCCAGCACAGCCTCCAGGCAGCGGGAAACGCTCCGGCATTTGATGGGTTTGGCAATCTGTCCATCCACCGCCGTGTCATCACGGCTCACGGATTCATCCGCAGTGTTCAGGGAGACGACGCGCACGAGCTTGATCCCGTCCAACCGCGAATCGCCGCGAATCGCCCGGGCAATGCCTTCGCCGCCTTCGCTCCGCTCATCCACGTCGAAGATCACCACATCGAATTGCCGGCCGCTGCCGTGACTTTCGCGCAATATCCTGATCGCTTGGTCACCGCCCTCGGCGCGCTCCACCGCCGCGCCCCAATCCTCCATCATCCTGGGGAGCGTGCTGGCAAGCCTGCCGCGTGTCTCGACAACGAGCATCCGCGCCCCTTGAAGCCTGCACGGGCGCCGCACCGCGGCAATCTCCGACTGCCGGAACACCGCCGTAAAATGGAACCGCGATCCACAGCCGATCTCGCTCTCGATCCATACCTCGCCCCCCATCTGCGACACCAGCCGGCGACTGATGGCAAGCCCGAGCCCCGTGCCGCCGTGCCGCCGCGTGGTGGAGCCATCCGCCTGCACGAATGCCTGAAAGAGACGCGACTGCTGATCTTTGGAAATGCCGATACCCGTGTCCATCACCTCGAAGTGCAGCTTCGTCCCGTCGCCGCCACTTTCCTGGGCACGGACTGTCAGGCGAACCTCACCTTCATCGGTAAATTTCAAGGCGTTCCCGACGAGGTTCGCAATCACCTGGCGCAACCGTCCCGGATCGCCGTTGAGCGTCACTGGCACATTGTCGGCAACGAAAAGCGACAGCTCGATCCCTTTCGACAAGGCACGTCCCGAAAACAGATCCACGACACCCTCCGCGACATCGTTCAGATCGAAGTCAATCTCCTCAAAGGTAAGCATGCCTGCCTCGATCTTTGAGAAATCCAGGATGTCGTTGATGATTTTCAGGAGCGCTTCGGAGCTGTCCACGATCGTCTCTGCAAAGTCGCGCTGGCGGGACGACAGTTCCGTGTCGAGCAGCAGCCCGGTCATGCCGATGATGCCGTTCATCGGTGTCCGGATTTCGTGGCTCATGTTCGCGAGGAACTCGCTCTTGAGGCGCGCAGACTCCAGGGCGGAATCGCGTACCGCAGACATCGCCGCCTCCGCCTCGCGGCGTGCCGTGATGTTTTCGAGCGTGCCCTCATAGCAGACGATTTTTCCAGCCCCATCCGTGACAGTCCGCGCGTGCTTGGAGACCCAGATCACCGAACCGTTCCGGCAGGTCATCTCGCACTCAAAGTCTGCGACCGACGAGTCGCGGGCCATCGCCGTGCAGAACGTCTCCCAGCGTGCGGGGTGCAAATAGATCTGCCGGCCCATGTCAGTCACCGCAGCAATCAGCTCCGCCGGCGACGAATATCCGAGGATCACCGCCAGCGCCGGGTTTGCAGTCAGAAAATTGCCTTCCGGGCTTATCTGGAAAATCCCCTCGATCGCGTTTTCAAAAATCTTCCGGTAATTCTCCTCTGCGGCGCGCAGCGAAATTTCCGTGCGTTTCAAGTCGCTGATATCCTGCATAGTCGTCCGGATCCCGCAGATAGCTCCGGACGAATCCCGAATCAGCCGGTCGCGGACGAGAACAGGAATATTGGAGCCATCCTTGTGGTGAAAATTGTGCTGGAATGCCTGAATGATGTCCTCTCCGCCCTTGAGTTTTTCAGCGACCATTTCCTTCGAGATTGCCTCGACGCAAAATTCCCAGACATGGCGGCCGACCATCTCCTCGGCCGAATAGCCCAGAAGGTCGAGTTCCGTCTTATTCACCCGGACTATCCGCCCCTCCGTGTCCAGTTCGTGATAGGCCACCGGTGCATCGGCGAAAAGATCGCGGAAGGTGGATTCGCTGAGCTTGAGCGCGCGCTCGGTCTTGCGCTGTTCGCGCACATCCATGCCGATGCCGCCCAGAAATTTCCGTCCGTCCGGACTCACGATGGGGAATTTCACCACGAGCCACTCGTGCGTCCGCCCGTCGCCAGTGGTGACCATCTCGACCTGCTTGGAGGCCCGGTTGTTCCGGATGATGTCGCGTTCGTATTCCATGACCGCCCTTGCCGTCTCCGCCGGGAGCCAGTCGAAATCATTCTTGCCGACCATGTCCTCATGCGACACGCCGAACGCCTTTTCCATCACGCGGTTGATGAACAGCATCCGGCCCTGCTCATCTTTGATGAAGCAGAGCGTGGGACTGTGATCCATGAACGCCTGAAACCGCTGCTCGCTCTCCTGCAGCAGGCTTTCCGCGACGCGGCGCTCAGTCAAATCCGTCCACACCGCGAGCAGCACCTCGCGCCCGTCTGCCCACACCGGTGTGATCGCGATCTCCACTGGAAAATCCTCCCCGGTCCACTTCCTCGCCTGCCATTCGTGGCGGAAGTGACCGATGTCGTGGACGAGTTGCCAGATTTCCGCCCGCTTGATCTCAGAAAGCAAACCATCCGGCTGCAGGTCCGGCGAAAGTGCCGCCACATCGAGTCCCAGAATCTCGGCCTTCGAGGTGAAGCCGAGCATCTCCACCGCCGCCTGGTTGCATGCGAGCACGCGATCCCGGTAGAAGATGATGTGGGCGTTCGCAGAATTGTCGAAAAGGACGTTAAATTTCTCCTCGGAAGAATGACCCGCCGTCACATCCCG
>JBDSAR010000027.1:0-2466 GCA_039922035.1 Chthoniobacteraceae bacterium | reverse complement strand
TGGCTGGAGCGCGACCCGCACACGGAAGCGCCAGTCCGCCGGAAAGCCGAAGACGAGGAGGAAAGCGAAAAGCTTGAGCACACCTTGGTCCTCGCTCGGGAGTCTCAACCCGCCTAGCGCATGTCCCCGATCGCGCATTCCTCGCCCGCGCCATTCTCACCGCGAGGTGTGACAGGCTGTTTAGTTGATGCGGTTCGCCCAGCCGTGCGTAAAGAAATGGAGTCATGACTAAGCAACACGTTGAAAAACACTTCTCCGGTGGTGAAACGGTGCGCGATGTCGTCATCGGGATGGCCGACGGTCTCACCGTTCCTTTCGCCCTCGCCGCCGGCATCTCCGGCGCGATTGCCTCTACGCATATTGTCGTGACGGCGGGCCTCGCCGAAGTCGCCGCCGGATCGATCGCGATGGGCCTTGGCGGCTTCCTCGCCGCGCGCGGCGATGCCGAGCATTACCACAGCGAACTGCGCCGCGAAGAGCAGGAGATCGTGAACGTGCCCGAGCGCGAGGCGCAGGAGATCACGGACCTATTCAAGGATTACGGCGTGAGCGCCGAAGAAGCAGCGCCGGTCGTCGCAGCACTCCGCCGCAAGCCAAAGGCCTGGCGCGATTTCATGATGCGTTTCGAACTCGGCCTCGAAGCTCCCGATCCGAAACGCGCCTTGCGCAGCGCCTTCACCATCGCAGGTTCCTACATCGTTGGCGGGATGATCCCGCTGCTGCCCTACATGCTTGCGGCCAATGCGCATCAGGCGCTGCTGATTTCCATCGCTGTCACGCTGCTCGCGCTGACGGTGTTTGGCTTTGTGAAAGGCCACTTCACCGGCGTGTCGAAAATCAAAAGCGCGTGGCAGACCGCATTGGTCGGGAGCCTCGCGGCGGGCGTCGCCTTCGGGATAGCGAAGGCCATCTCGTAGCCTTGGGCAGCATGGCGTGGACAGCAAAGCTTGGCGGTGAGATCCATCACACGAAAATTCGCACCCAACGATCGACGTAGCCGAGCTTGGACGCACGAGACACGGGAACTTTGATTAAATCAGTCCACTCCTTCAAGCACTGCTTCCGAGCGGCTCATCCCTGACTATTTGAACTCAATGAAATCGGCAAATGGCGCGTCGTCGGCTCGCATTGCATCGGACACTCCCTTGCGCGATGAAAATGCCGTGAGCGACGACGCGATCCCTGATTCCGCACCAATGCCGATTCCCCCACCGGATCAGCCGGGTGTCTTGCGCGCGGAGGTGAACCCGGCGGATCATGCGCTGACGATCGACTTCGATCCGAAAGTGATCTCCGACGAAGGCGTGCGCAAGGTTGCGGAGAAACTCGCGCCGATCGGCCACCAGCAGTATTGCAAGACCATCCTGCACCTCGGCGGACGCGCCTCGGGAGCGGCGGAGCAAAAGCTGGAGCGCAAGGCGCAGAAGATCGCCGGCATCCGGCGCGCGCGGGCCACGTTTCTCGGCAGCGTGATGACGGTCACCTTCGACGACGCCACGCTTTCTGAGGAGCAAGTCATTGAGCGCGTTCGCGAGACCGGCGCGCCGGTGAAGCGCTACGAGGTGGAATCTGAGCACAAGCCGGCGAACGCGCGCGAGTGGCTCATGCAATGGACGACCGGCGACCGGTTCGAGGCGCTGTGCATGGTGCTCACTTTCGTCTTCATGATCACCGGCTGGATCACGGCGAAGGCCGGCGTCGCGTGGCACGATGTGTTTTACGTCGGCGCGTATCTCGCCGGCGGTTACTTCGGCGTGCGCGCGGGGATTCAGTCGCTGCGGCAGTGGACCATTGATGTGGACCTCCTCATGGTGCTTGCCGCGCTCGGTGCAGCAGTAGTGAACGCGCCGTTCGAGGGAGCGATGCTGCTCTTCCTTTTCTCGCTCTCGAATGTGCTGCAAGCCTACGCGATCGACCGCACGCGGAAGGCGATCAAGTCGCTGATGAAGCTGCGCCCCGAGAAAGCGCTCGCGAAACGCAATGGCGGCACGGTGCTGCTCCCGGTGGAGGAACTCGTCGTCGGCGACGTGCTCGTGGTGCGGCCCGGCGAGAGCATCGCGCTCGACAGCGTGATCATCGAAGGCAGCAGCGCGATTGATCAGGCGTCGCTCACCGGCGAGTCCATGCCGGTCTCGAAAAAGGTCGGTGATCCCGTCTTTGCCGGGACCATCAACCAGACCGGCGGACTCGAGATCCGCGTCACCAAACTCGCGAAGGATTCCACGATCGAGAAACTCGTCCGCATGGTCGAGGAGGCGCAGACGGAGAAGGCGGACACGCAGCGTTTTCTGGATCGCGCGGAGCAGTTCTACGCGGTCGGCGTGATCCTCTTCACCATCGGGCTCATCGTCGTGCCGACGCTGTTTTTCCACGAGCCATTCCAGAAGGCATTTTACCGCGCGATGACGGTCATGGTCGTCGCGTCGCCGTGCGCGCTCATCATCAGCACGCCAGCGTCCATCCTGT